>JBOIBD010000008.1:0-32393 GCA_050739415.1 Gammaproteobacteria bacterium
GTCACGATGATACCGATCACGAACCAGCCCCAGCCGGGGAGACCGCTGCTGTTTTTGCGCGGCTTGTCTTTTGGACGTGGAGCATTCTTGTAATCCTTAGCCATTACATACTCTCCGGCGCCGAGACACCCAGCAGCGCAAGTCCGTTCTTCAATACTTGCTTGGCGGCGGCGATAAGCGTGAGGCGCGCATCGCGCAGACCCGCATCTTCCACGATGAAGGTGTGGGCATCGTAATAAGTATGAAAATCATTGGCCAGGTCCCGCAGATACTGAGCGACAAGATGCGGTTCAAGGTTATGCGCGGCGGTGTCCACCATTTCCGGGAAACGCGACAGATTCACCAGCAATGCTTCCTCATGCCTTTGCGTAAGTTTCACCAGATTCTTCTTTCCATTCTCAGCATCCCAGATATATCCTTTCTCCGCCAATTGGCGGAACACGCTGGCGATACGCGCGTGCGCGTACTGGATGTAGAACACAGGATTCTCATTGGTTTTGGAGCGCGCCAGGTCTATATCGAAGGTGAGCTGTGAATCGGATTTGCGCGCCACCAGGAAATAACGCGTGGCATCGCGGCCGACTTCGTCTATTAGAGCACGCAGTGTCACATAACTGCCGGCACGCTTGGAGAGTTTCACTTCCTCGCCACCGCGCATCACGGTCACCATTTGGTGCAGCACGTATTCGGGCCAACCTTTCGGAATGTCCATGTCCAGCGCCTGCAGGCCAGCGTGCATGCGTGCCAGGGAACCGTGGTGATCGGCGCCCAGCTCGGTGATGGCGCGCCGATAGCCGCGCTGCCATTTGCTCAGGTGATAGGCCACGTCCGGCAGGAAATAAGTATAACTGCCATCGGACTTGCGCATGACACGGTCTCTGTCATCACCGATATCCGTGGTTTTGAGCCACAGCGCGCCACCTTCTTCGTAGGTATGGCCATGCGCCACCAGCTGGCGAACGGTTTCATCCACCTTGCCATCCGAATACAGTGAGGATTCCAGGTAATAGACATCGAACTGCACGCCGAAGGCGCGCAAATCCAAATCCTGTTCATGGCGCAGATACGCCACCGCGAAATGCCGGATGCTGTCCAAGTCGTTCGCATCCGCTGCACCGGTGACGCTTTTGCCGCCGGCCGTGACGGTGTCTTTCGACATGTAGGCACGCGCCACGTCCTGGATGTATTCGCCGCGGTAGCCGTCCTGCGGCCAGCCGGCTTGATCGGGTTCGATATGTTTGCAGCGTGCTTGCACCGATAGCGCCAGGTTGTCTATCTGCGCGCCGGCGTCGTTGTAATAGAATTCGCGCGTGACGTTCCAACCGGTCGCTTCCAGCAGCCGGCTCAGGCAATCGCCCACCGCCGCGCCGCGCCCGTGACCCACGTGCAGCGGGCCAGTGGGATTGGCGGACACAAATTCCACCATGGCGCGCGCAGCTTTGCCTGACGTGTTACGGCCGTAGGCGTCGCCCTTCGCCAGGATTTGTTCGAGCTCCGCGTGGTAGGCGGATGGCGCCAGAAAAAAATTGATGAAGCCGGGCTCGGCGATTTCCACTTTGGAGATCAGTTCAGACTTCGGCAGCGCGGCTATGATCTCTTGAGCCAGATCACGTGGTTTTTTGCCGGCGTGCTTCGCCAGCGTCAGGGCCACATTGGTGGCGAAATCGCCGTGAGCACGATCGCGGGTGCGTTCCAGCAACGGACCGATCGGCAGTGCCGTTTTCGGAAACAGATCGCCTGCCAACTGCTTGAGTGTCGCGTGCAACAGGTCTTCGAGCGGTTGTTTCAAAAGATCGTTCCTGGCGGCGGGGATAAAACAGGAGCGAATTCTACAGTCTGCTCCGTATGGGTAGAAGCGCAAACACTCTTATTTCCTGAACCTATCTCAAAACGTCGCGAGCGCAGGCAGAACGCGGCGCGCGTTGGCGAGAAAGCGGAGTGTACACGCCAGTACATGAGCATTTCGAGCCGACGCGCAACAAAGTTATGCAAAGCGCAGTAGTTTTGAGATAGGTTCTAAAAAGTATCGGCAGGGTCCACATCCAGTGACCAACGCACGCGCCGCGCTTGCTTCAGTGTATCCAGTGCCGGCAGGGTGGTGGCGAGCGCCTGCTGCAGCAGAGCGCGCTGGTTGGAAAGCATCAGCAGGTGTGCGCGATAACGGCCGGCGCGGCGTTCCATCGGGGCGGGTGCCGGACCCAGAAGTTGCACCTGTTGGCCGCAGGCCGGTGCGAGCTTGGTTCGGGCAGCTTCCAGGAAAGTCTGCGGTGGTGCCTTGGTGGCAGCTTCGGCGCGTAGCAGCGCCATGGCGGCGTAGGGCGGCAGGCCCGCAGCGCGGCGTTCCGTGAGCGCGGCAATGGCGAAGCTGGCATAACCCTCGCGCACCAAGTGCGTGAGCAGCGGGTGCTGTGGATGATACGTCTGGATCAACACCTCGCCGGGACGCTCGGCGCGGCCGGCCCGGCCCGCCACCTGGATAATGAGCTGGGCCATGCGCTCGCTGGCGCGAAAATCCACGCCGAACAGCCCCTGGTCCGCATCCAGGATGCCCACCAGCGTCACGTTGGGAAAATCGTGGCCTTTGGCGAGCATCTGCGTGCCGATCAGTATCTGGTGCTCGCCGCGGCGCACCCCGTCCAGAAGGGCTTCCAGTTTGCCCTTGCGGCGGGTGCTGTCGCGGTCCATGCGCGCAATGCCGGCTTGCGGGAACAGCCGCGCCAGCGCCCGTTCAATGCGTTCGGTGCCCGCACCGAAATGGCCGAACTCCGTACCGCCGCACTGTTCGCAACGCGTCGGTAGTGCGCGCTCGGCGCCGCAATGGTGACATTGCAGGCGGCGATTGCCGTGCAAGGTCATGCGCGCATCGCAACGCCGGCATTGCAGTACGCGCCCGCAGGCATGGCACAGGACCGTAAGGGCGTAGCCGCGGCGATTGAGGAACAGCAGTATCTGGCCATTCGCCCGCAGATGGCGGCGCATGGCGTCCAGCAGCAGATCGGACAGACCTTCATCGAGCGGCCGGCCGCGGATATCCAACAAACGCATTGCCGGATGTTTGGCATTGGCCGCGCGCTCCGGCAAGGAAAGATGGATGTAGCGGAACTGCGCTGCGTTGTGCAGCGATTCCAGTGAGGGCGTCGCCGAGCCAAGCACCACGGGAATGGCATGCCGCTGCGCACGCACCACCGCGAGATCACGCGCCGAGTAACGAAACCCATCCTGCTGCTTGAAGGATGCGTCGTGTTCCTCGTCCACTATAAAAATACCGGGATTTTTCAGCGGTACGAAAACCGCCGAGCGCGTGCCGATCACCACCGGTGCGCGGCCGTCGCGTGCGGCGATCCAAGCGGCGAGTCGTTCGCCGTTACTCAATCCCGAATGAAACACAGCCACTTGACCGAAACGTGCGCGCAAACGGTCCAGCAGCTGCGGCGTGAGCCCGATTTCCGGGACCAGCACCAGCGCCTGCCGGCCGCGTTTCACTGCTTCGGCCATACTCTCGATATACACTTCAGTCTTGCCGCTGCCGGTGACGCCGTCCAGCAGGAACGCCTGGAAGGTCCCGAGTGTTGCGCGGATTTTTTCTGCGGCCGCACGCTGCGCATCATTGAGTGCGATGTCCGCGTTGTTGATGAAACTGGCGGTTTGAGCCGGTGTACGCAGGATTTTCTCAACCCAGCCGCGTTTCATCAGTGCATTCAGTGATGCGTTCCAGTTTGAGTATTGGGCATCGAGTGCCTTCGCATCGAGACCCGCAAGGTGTTGTTTGAGTGTATTCCAGAGCGCCTGTTGTTTCGGTGCGCGTTTGAGTGCGCCTATATCTGCCGCGACGCCGTTGGCTGTTAGCCGCCATGTGGATTCTCCCGATTGCGCAGAGGTCTTTCCCTGGCGCAGCGACACCGGCAAGAGCGCCTGGATCACTTCGCCGATGGGATGGTGGTAATAGTCCGCCGCCCAACGGGCCAGCGCGAGCATGTCCGCCGGAATCAACGGCGTTGTATCCAACACCTGCCGTGCAGATTTCAGTCTTGCTGCGGGAATATCGGAGTGACTGGCGGTTTCCAGTAGCACGCCGATCACGTCGCGTTTGCCGAAAGGCACTCTTACGCGGACACCGGGGACGAGCGACCTCTCGGCCGCATTCTCCGGCGGCAGGTAGTCAAAATGCCGGTACAAAGGCGAGGGCACGGCCACGCGCAGATAGACAGGAACGGATTTCACGACTGGAACTCATCAATATTTTGCAAAAGTTCATCCTGTGCTTTTGCACACCCGATTACCCCGGCACCTGTCCGAACTCGCTTCCATAGAATCAAGCACTTATGCGCTGGATCTGCGTGCTGCATATCCTCGCACCGCAAAAGCTCCGCGTGTCGCAATGCTTCTTTATACACATTATCTGTGGATAAGTTTGTGGATGCTTTGCCGGGAAGCGCGTTGATTACCCATTTTTCATGTATGGCTGTTTGTTTGGGCAATTTTTGTTCGCCGGTAATCATCATGTGAATCAAGGAGTTAATATTTCAATCAAGCACTTGCGACGCATCACAGGTAAATGGCGAATCATGCCGATGCGACGGTGCATAAATCTCGGCCGCTCCAGACAGGAGGCGGCATGATAACCTTTTGATCTTTGCATCACGGTTTCAGCGTGTATAGGTTGCCATTCCCGGGGGTTTTCTGGATACCGCAGCCCATCTGAATGCATTTCTGGCGAGCGTGGAGCGGCGGGCCTTCCGTATCGCCCAGATGGCCTTGCGCCATCCCGATGACGCCCTGGACGCGGTCCAGGACGCCATGCTGTCACTGGCCAAGCGCTACGCCCAGCGACCCGAGGAGGAGTGGCCACCGCTCTTCTATCGCATCCTGCAAAGTCGTATCCGCGACTGCCAACGCCGCCGGATGGTGCGTAACCGGGTCATTAGCTTCTTCGGCGGTCAGCGCGATGCAGACGATGAGCCGCCGGACCCCATCGAGGCGGCTGCGGACCCGGCAGGACGGGATCCCTCAGAGCAGGTGGCCCAGGGTGAGGCCATGCTGGCACTGGAAGTGGCACTCGAACGCTTGCCGGCGCGTCAACGGGAAGCCTTCGTGCTGCGTATATTGGAGGGACTGGACGTGGCTGATACGGCCAAGTCCATGGGCTGCTCCGAAGGCAGCGTTAAAACCCATCTCTCGCGTGCGGTACACAGCTTGCGGGAAAGTCTGGGAGAACATTGGTGATGAACGACGAGCCTGAAAACGCTTTTATCCGCAGAGCTCGTGAGCGCTTCGTGGACAGCGTCGCAAACCTCGACGCTCGTAGCATGGCGCGCCTGCGTGAAGCCCGCATACGTGTCGTGGCTGAGGCCGGGCGGCGCAGGCTGGGTTGGTATGCCCGCCCTTGGGCCTTACCAGCCGGCGCAGCGTCCATCCTGATTGTGGCAGTCGCTGTCGGTGTTCTATGGTGGAACGTCAATCCACAACCGACGGTGCCTTTAACTGCCAACAATAGCGAAGACATGGCCATCATGATGTCCAACGACAACCTGGATATGTATGCCGACATGGATTTCTACAGCTGGTTGCAAGCACAGCAGCAGAACTCCGATCCGAATAATTCTGCGGGCAACAACAATGGATAGTGAAGCGCTGATGAATGGAGTCATATCCCGATGTCGTCATTCCGGCGAAAGCCGGAATCCAGAGGAATTCATTGCTAACTGGATGCCGGCGAAAGCCGATATGACGAGAAAGAGAATGAAACTGAGCTTCCCCAGATATTCGTGGCTGCTGATGCCGGCCTTGTTGTTCACCGTCTCCGCATTTGCGGCTAATCCCAAACCCGCCACGCCACCGCCTACCAAGGTGGATCCGGCGCTGCTTGAGTTTCTGGGTTCCTGGCAGGCCAGTGATGGTCAATGGGTGGATCCCATGACCTTCGCGCACGTTGATCCCAACAAGCTCGCACAAGAAAAAACGCGTCCGGAAGATCAAACCTCACCACCGGTTAAACAAGCGCCACCCAATCTGGCCAGTGAGGAGCGCAGCCTATGAAGCGGTTGTTGGTAATGCTATTGGTATGTGGAACGCTGGCGACGGCCAGCACACTGGCTTTTGCCGATCCACCGGCCGCACCCGCGTCGGCTGCAGCTTCACCGGTTCCCTGGACCAGCCTGACGCCGCAACAACAGCAGTTGCTCGCGCCATTGAAGGACAAGTGGGCGACATTGCCAGCCGAGCGTCAGCAGCACCTCGAGCGCGGTGCGAGCCGCTGGACGCAGATGACACCGGAGCAACGCGACCGCGCCCGCCAGCGCCTGCAGCGTTGGCGCAAGCTGTCTCCTCAGGAGCGCGAACAGATCCGCCAGCGCTTCCAGGCCTTCCAGAAATTGCCGCCGGCACAACAGCAGCGGATCCGCGAGGAATTCCATAGGTTCCAGAAATTGCCGCCGAATGAACGCGAAGCGTTACGCCAGCGCTGGAAGAGCATGACACCTGAACAGCGTGAGCAGTTTCGCCAACGCTGGAAGAACATGACGCCTGATCAGCGCGAGCAGTTTCACCAGCAGATGCGCACGCAACATCCGCCGCGATAATTCAAACAGATGATTGGGAAAACAAAACCCTCGCATAGCGAGGGTTTTGTTTGAACGCGATAATTACTCGAGGGTTTTGATGCTCTGGATTAGTCGCGTCACGGCTTCCTGGCCGTCGCCATAAAGCATGCGGGTATTATCCATGTAAAACAGTGCGTTCTCGATGCCGGAGAAGCCGCGTCCCTGCCCACGCTTGATGACGATCACATTTTTTGCCTTGTCGGCGTTGAGGATCGGCATGCCGTAGATAGGGCTGTCCTTGCGGTTGCGCGCATCCGGATTGACCACATCATTGGCGCCGATAATGAGCGCCACATCAGCGGTCGCGAATTCCGGATTGATCTCATCCAGATCCGAAATGAAATCGTAGGGCACACCGGCTTCCGCCAGCAGCACGTTCATGTGGCCCGGCATGCGGCCGGCCACCGGATGGATCGCGAATTTCACCTGCACGTCGCGCGACTGCAGCAACTGTGTCAATTCCCACACCTTGTGCTGGGCCTGGGCTACGGCCATGCCGTAGCCGGGCACGATAATGACCTTGTTGGCATAGGCCATCATGGTGCCAGCGTCT
This sequence comes from Gammaproteobacteria bacterium, assembly GCA_050739415.1. Taxonomy (GTDB): domain Bacteria; phylum Pseudomonadota; class Gammaproteobacteria; order Natronospirales; family REEB76; genus REEB76. Next base: position 7,153 of record JBOIBD010000008.1, read on the forward strand.
GCGGCCTCAATGGGTTTGAGACTACCGCCGATGCCTTCCGAGCTACCAGTTGCGGTTTCACCAAAGTTGCTGAACAGCACGTTCGCAATCGAGCGGTTCATGGCCTTCGCCATCAACTGTGTGAGCAGCGTGCCAGCCGCGCCTACCAACATACCGGCGATGATCATGGCGGCGTTTTGCAGGGCGAAACCTTCGAACGCGACGGCCAAGCCGGTGCAGGCGTTGTACAGAGAGATGACCACCGGCATGTCGGCGCCGCCGATAGGCAATGTCACAAGGATGCCAAACAGAAGCGCCATCACGAAGAACGGCACCACCACGTACACCGCTGGGTTGCCATGCAACACCATGATCCAGATGCCGAGTGCGAGTGTAATGATGAACAGCGCAGCATTGACATATTGCTGGATCCGGTAGCGCAACGATTTTTTGATCAACCCTTGCAACTTGGCGAAGGCTACGAGACTGCCGGAGAAAGAAACTGCGCCGATAATCGCACCGATTACCGCCAGCACCACTTCGGCCATGCCGAAGGTTGTGCCGCGGATCAATTCCAGGCAGGCGATGGCTGCCGCTGCGCCGCCACCCATGCCGTTGTAAAGCGCAACCATCTGCGGCATCGCTGTCATCGACACTACCCGGCCGCTCCACCAGGCCGCGACGCCGCCGATAAAGATTGCGACGAGGATGAGGATATAGTTGTGCATCCCCGGCCACAGGAACGTAATCAGGCCTGCAATCAGCATGCCGACACCGGCCCAGACGATGCCGTTCTTCGCGCCCTTCGGCGAACTCATGCGTTTCAAGCCGATGATGAACAAGAGCGCAGCGATGAAGTACGCCGCCTGGATCAGGTCATCGGTGAGCTTGGGAGAAAGGAAATGACTCATGCGCGCTTTTCCACCTTCTTTTTGTCGCTGGTTTTGAACATCGCGAGCATGCGCTCGGTCGAAACGTAGCCCCCTACCACGTTGCCGGCTGCGAGCAGCACGCCGATGAAACCGATAACCTGTTCGGCGGTGGTGTTTGCATTTCCGAGCGCCACCATCGTGCCTACCAATACAATGCCGTGCACGAAGTTTGAACCAGACATGAGCGGTGTGTGCAGGATCACCGGCACGCGCGAAATCACTTCGTAGCCGGTGAAGGCAGCGAGCATGAATATATATAAGGCCAGGAATCCACTAATCATGTTTCGCACCTCGATTCTCGAATCACCTCATAAAGGTACTGCGTGCTGAGTGCTGCGTAAAAGACGGTATTTTGACGCAGCACACAGCACCTGCTCTTCATCCTTCCACCAACTTCCGCGCCGGTTCGTATTTGATTTCACCATTATGTGTCACCACGCTCTTGGCATACACTTCGTCGTTCCAGTCAATCTGGATACGGCCGTCTTTCACCAACGGCGTGAAGAAGTTCAGCAGATTGCGGGCATACATGTCGCTGGCGTGTTCTGCCAGCAGGCTTGGCAGGTTCAACGGACCGGATACCAGCACTTGACCGTGTTGTACATCCTCACCAGGTTTGGTGAGTTCGCAGTTACCGCCGGATTCGGCGGCCAGGTCCACGATGATGGAACCGGGCTTCATGCTGTCCACCATCGCTGTAGTGATGATGCGCGGCGCAGCACGTCCGGGGATGGCAGCAGTGGTGATGACGGCATCCGCTTGGGCGACATGTTTTGCCAGCACGTCCTGCTGTTTTTGTTTTTCTTCTGCTGTCAATTCACGTGCATAGCCGCCGCTACCTTCCGCCGATACACCGGTATCCACGAATTTCGCGCCGAGTGATTCCACCTGCTCGCGCGCGGCGGCACGTACGTCGTAGCCTTCGACCATGGCGCCAAGACGCCGCGCGGTGGCGATGGCCTGCAAGCCCGCCACCCCCGCGCCGATCACCAATATCTTGGCTGGCCGGATGGTGCCGGCGGCGGTGGTAAGCATCGGAAAGAAGCGGCCGAGTTTTTCCGCCGCAATGATCGCAGCCTTGTAACCCGCAGCGGCGGCTTGCGAGGACAGTGCATCCATGGCTTGTGCGCGGGAAATGCGTGGCACCAGTTCCATGGCGAAACCGGTGACCTTGCGATCGCGCAGCGCTTTGATGACCTCAATATTACGATGTGGATTTAGCAAGCAGATCAGCACGGAGCCGGTTTTCATGCGTGCGATATTCGCCGGCGCTGGCGTCTGTACCTTGAACACCACATCCGCCAGCTGGGCGCCTTCCGAGGCGCTGACGAAGCGGGTGTCTGTGAACAACGGATCCGGAAAACCGGCGCTCAGGCCGGCACCGGTTTCCATGAGCAGATCTACACCCAGCGTCTTGAGTTTGACGGCTACCGGCGGGCACAGACCCACCCGACGTTCACCGGTAGCCTGTTCTTTCGGGACGAAGAGTTGGATGGCCATGTTGTTCTCGTTGAAAACCGCCACGCGGCGTCCGGCGCGGCCCTGCGGATATCCATTGAACGCAAGAAGTGTAGGCGCGGGCCTCGTTTTTTGCTACCCACGCCAGAGTAAAATTAACCTATCGGAACGACTTAACGTTGCTTTTTAAGGTAAATTCTGCAATAACAATCGCCGCTTGAGGGCACTGTGGAACCATACGTGTACGACCTGTCACAAGAAGTATTGCGCACCGACGCGGCCGGTATGCCGCTCGAGTGGATTGATTACCAGGATGCGGTACGCCTGTATCACCTGGAACAAGTGGCCTATGGCTGCGGCACGCTGCTGTATCGTCTGCACGGTGGTATCAGCGCCAGAACCGGCCAACAGAGTATCGTCGAGGTCAATTCCATCATTGCTACCTACGGCAATAATCACGCGCTCGCCAAGGCGCGCGAGCATTATGTGCCGCCATTGAATAACCACACACTGTTCAAGCGTGACGCCAATCTTTGCATGTACTGCGGCCATCGCTTTTCCGGCAAGGAACTGTCGCGTGAGCACGTCACGCCTTTGAGCCGCGGCGGTACCGATACCTGGAATAATGTGGTGGCGGCTTGCAAGCGCTGCAACAACCACAAGGCCGGACGCACGCCGGAAGAATCGGGTATGCATTTGCTGGCGGTGCCATTCATGCCGAATCATGCCGAGTACATTTTTCTCAAGGGCCGGCGCATCCTGGCCGACCAGATGGAATTCCTGCTGGCGCATTTTCCACGTACCAGTCCGCTGCATAAACGCATTTCGCAGATGCTCGCCTGAGTGTCTGTTCTTAACAGCTAACTGGCGCGTGCATCGCGCTTTTTTTATCGCTCACAATTTCAAACTATGAGTACGACACGTACTGCCATTGAGCAGCTTGTCTGTGAGGCAGGCAGGAAGGAAGCATGTGCGTGGAAATCACTGGGTCGCGGCGTGGGTGGTTCCACTTGGCGCGTGAGCTGCGGCGATGCCGCATGGTTCGTAAAAACAGCGCAGGATGCGCGTGACTTGTTCGATGCGGAAGCAGACGGTCTCAAGGCGCTGGCTGAGCGCAAGGCAATTCGCGTGCCGCGACTGCTGGCGGCGGGCGAACAGGGTGGCGATGCGTTTCTGGTTCTGGAGTGGCTGTCACTGGGACAAAAAACCGGTGCCGCCGCAGCCAAGCTCGGGGGACAGCTGGCGCGCCAGCATCAATGTCTCGGGCAACACTTCGGCTGGCGGCAGAACAACTTCATCGGCGCCACGCCACAGTTCAACACACCGGAAAAGGATTGGGTGAAATTCTTTCGTGAGCACCGGCTTGGGTTCCAATTCCGCCTCGCGGCGGAAAACGGGTATCGCGGCACATTACAGGAACAGGGCGTACGGCTCCTGGAAGTGCTGCCGGCGTTTTATTCCAGCTATACGCCGCAGCCTTCGCTATTGCACGGTGATCTGTGGGGCGGAAACTGGGGCGTGCTGGAAACCGGTGAGCCGGTCATTTTTGATCCAGCCGTGTATTACGGCGACCGGGAAGCGGATATCGCCATGACCGAATTATTCGGTGGTTTCGGGCAGGAATTCTATTCCGCCTATAACGCGGCGTGGCTGCTGGACAGCGGTTACAAGATACGTCGTGATCTCCATAGTCTTTACCACGTACTCAATCATCTCAATCTTTTTGGTGGAGGCTATTTGCGGCAGGCGCAGGGGTTAATTACTCGTCTTCTGGCAGAAGTACACTGAGATTCGACTTCGTGCACGATTTATTTTTGTTACAGCATCATCTGCCCAGAGACGCAGGTAACCACACGCTTACCGTGAGGCCCCCCTGGGGGTGATTTGTGATCGTAAGTCGACCATTGTGAGCTTCGACAATTTCCCGACACAGCGCCAGACCCAAACCCGTACCGGCCTGTTTGGTTGAATAAAACGGCAACAGCGCCTGTTCCAGCACTTCCGGCACCATGCCGGGGCCGGCATCCGTCACCTCCAGGTACACGCCCTGCGGTCCTTGGCGCACCGTAAGCGTTACACCGGCGGTGGGTGAGCCGGATTCATGGGCATTCTTGAACAGGTTTATAAGCACCTGCTGTAGCTGCACCGGATCAAATCGTGCCGCCTGCTGTGGCAGCGATCCGGCCAGTGTGAATAGTGCCAATTCGTGCAGCGAGGCTATGAATGGTTTCCAGTCGACACGTACGATATGCGGCACCGGCAGTTTTGCGAACTGCCCGTAACCATCGATGAAAATCTTGAGATGCGTGGCACGTTCTTCGATAGTGGCGAATACGGTTTCAAGCCGCGCCGTACCCAGCTCCCGTGCCAGGATGCCGCCTGAATGTGCCAGCGAGGATATCGGCGCGAGCGAGTTGTTCAGCTCGTGGCTGATAACGCGAATGACCTTCTTCCAGATCGCGACTTCTTGGCGATTCAGTTCCCGCGTTAACTGCTTGAAGAGATACAAGCTATGGTGCTGTGAGTTGAGCGTGAAATTTTCGCGGTAGAGGTAGTAGATCTCATCCTCCGCGGCGTGTCGCAAACTGAACATGCCGTCACGGCCGCTTTCCACTGCTTCCCGCAGGGAGTCGGGACTCTGTTTCAATACTTCCGCAAAGCCCCGGCCTTCAAAATTGTGTCCGGTATCGAACAATTGCCGCGCAGCCGCGTTGCTGTAGATGACGCGTTCATTGGCGTTGACCAGCACGAGTGCCCAGGGCATGTTCTGGATGACGGTGTCCAGTAACAGTTCACGCTGGTAGAGATTGAAGCGTTCATTGCGCAGAATCTCCCCTGCGGAATTGTAATGTCGCACCAGTTCGCCCAGCTCATCATTACGTCCGGCGTTCAGACTGATGCTGAAATCGCCGTCCTTGAAGCTCGCGACACCGTCGCCGAGTGCGCCGATCAAGCGGTTTATCGGGCCCAAAAAGTGATGCACCACATAGAGGCTGATCGGAACCATGATGGCCAGGCTGATGAACAGACCACCTGTCGCGGAACTCAGAAGGTCTGCCAACGTCACTGACAACACGGTTGTTATGGTCACCAGCAAGATGGCCAGCAGCGCGAATTTGCTTTCCAATGATTGCCGGAGTTTCACAGCTTGCCGATACCGAATTTTTCCATGCGGCGGTAAAGCGCTTGGCGACTTAGACCTAGCTCTTGTGCAGCCGATGCAATTACCCCGGCGTTGCGTGTCAATGCGGCCTCGATATCCAGACGCGAGAGTTGCTTTGCGACATCGCCGGCAGCCGTGATGCTGGCCGTCAGGCCCAGCGCTTGCGCCGAAATAAGCTCACTATCCGATAGCAAGACCGCACGGCGCATGCAATTCTGCAATTCACGCACGTTGCCCGGCCAATCATATGCGACCAGCAGTTGTTCGGCCTCCAGACTCAACTGGCGGCGGTTGTCGAGGAAAGCACGCGCGAGCGGTAGTATATCTTCGCGCCGTTCGGCTAGAGGCGGCACATGGATCTCGATTACGTTCAGGCGGTAATACAGATCCTCACGGAAATTCCCGGCCGCGATAGCCGCGCGCAAGTCGGTGTTGGTGGCAGTGATGATGCGCACCTGCGTGCGTCTTGTCTGGTTGCTTCCAAGCCGCTCGAATTCGCCGGTTTGTAATACGCGCAGCAACTTTATCTGGCCGGCCGGAGGCAGATTGCCAATCTCATCGAGGAACAAGGTACCGTTATCCGCGGCCTCGAAACGTCCGGCACGCGGTTTTTGCGCGCCGGTGAACGCGCCAGCTTCGCTGCCGAACAGCTCACTTTCCATCAGTTCGGCGGGCAGCGCGCCCATGTTCACCCTTATATAAGGGCCATTTCTGCAATTGGAATTTGCCTGGATGATGTCGGCGATTTTTTCCTTGCCTACGCCGTTGGCGCCCGTGATCACAACCCGGACATCGGCATGTGCCACCTGGGTCGCGATGCCAACCACCTGCTGCATGGCATTGCTCTCGTAGATGATGCCGCACAGATCAAAGCGTTCCGCCAGACTGCGCCGTGCCACTTGTCGCGCGCTGGATGTACGACGTCGTTCGCGCTTCAATTCGCCGAGTTGCAGCAGGTTTTTAAGGGTGGTGATGAGTTTGGCATCATCCCAGGGTTTGGCGAGGTAATCGGCCGCACCCCCCTTGACCAGTTCCACAGCATGCTCAAGGTGCGTCCAGGCGGTGAGCAGGATGATGGGCAGATCAGGATGATGACGGCGGATCTCAGCGAACAGCGCAGCACCTTCATTACCCGAGGTGTCACTGCCGGTGAAATTCATGTCCTGGATTACCAGGTCCACCTCTTCGTGTTCCAGCAGTGCGAGACCTTCCGTGGGCGAGACAGCCGTGAGCGCTGTGAGGCCATGTAGGTCGAGCAATACCGTCAAGGCCTGGCCGATGGCGCGGTTATCATCAATGATCAGGACGGTTGCCATGTAACATCTCGTTCGGAATCAGGGCACGGCAAGCCTGCTCCGCCGCCGCGGCATCAGTCTAAGCATTTATACAGGTAAGTGACAGGTCACACACTGCGAGTGGCGGTGATGGGCGGCACCGCGGCGGCGTGCAGTGCCGGGCCGAGTACGGCGAGCTGACCGAGCAACCACAAAACGATTGCGCCGATCGGCAGATACCACAGCGGCAGGCGCGGTAATTCGTAGAACCTCATCAGCGTCAGGTTGATTGCGAACGCGAGCACAACACCAAGCATGATGCCGAAGGTGACGATCAGGAAATTCTCGGTCTGGAAGTAACTCAGGATATCTCCACGCGTGGCGCCAACCGCACGACGGATGCCGATTGTACGAGTGCGTTGTTGCACCCAGAAATTCGCAAGGCCGGTAATACCAAGCGCGGTAACGAACAGCAGACCCAGTGCGGATGCAACCAGTAAGCTGATCATTGTCTTGTCGCGTTGAAAATACTTCGAACGTATCTGCGAGTACGTTTGCATACGCTTCTGATCGATGAGGCGATTCGGGTCAGCCTTGAGGAGCATCACGCGCGCGGCTTGCAATACTCGTTGACGATCCTGCGGTGCACTGCGCATCACGTAATCCACACTGGCATTATCTGGTAACTGTGGCCAGATCATGGTGTAGTAGCGAGTACCCGGTTCACGAAGATTTGGCGCTAAAAGCGTCTTCACGATACCGATGACCCGAACAACGTGATGCGGACCAACGTACATCTCCTTTCCAAGTGCGTTCTGTCCGGGGTAGAACTGCTGCGCGAGCGCGCTGCTGATGATTGCAGTTGCCACGTTCTTCTGATCTTTCACGTATTCATCAGGCTGGAAGTCGCGTCCTGCGACAAGCTCGAGCCCCAGTGTGCGCAACAGACCTTGCGAGCCATCGTACATACTTGGCGATACGCAACCGGTCCTTTCTGGCGACATGGCCTGCATCGCTCGGTCGAGAGCTTGGTTGCTCGGACAGGTCCCGTAGTCTGATTCACTTTGGTTGAGCGGGAGGGAGTAATTCACCGCGACCACCGAATCGACGCCTGGGATCGCGCGCAGTTTGGCCAGATCGGTCTGATGCCGTGCCCAAGGGTTTTCATCTTTGCCAATACCGGTGACGTGAATCACGGACAGATTTTCTTCCACGATCCCCGTTGGCAGCGAAATCCGATGCACGCGATTGGCAATCATGAACGCTACGTTGCACACGATCGCGCAGGTGAAAGCTACCTGCAGGGACAGCAGGGTGGCGGTTAGCCTGTGCCGGCGCAGCGTCGAGAGGATCGGTTGAATTTCCATATTGAACCCTTTATTGCACTTTCAATTGCAACGCCGGTGGCACGCCACACGCTCGCCACGCGGGCAACAGACCGGCCAGCACACTGGCAACGATTGCTAGTGCGAGGGTGCCAAGCAACATCGAAGGATCCATTTTGGCAAGATGCGCATAGTCGTCGGGGCGCTGTCGCACGCTCCACAGCCCGAGTTGTGCGATGCCGAGTCCCAGCAGACCGCCAACTACGCCTATCAGTGCCGACTCGATGCCCAATTGCAGGAAGATGTCGTGTCGCCGCGCACCCATCGCCCGGCGCACACTGATCTCGCTGCTGCGGCGCAGAAACTTGGCCAGCAGCAGCGCCACGATGTTGAGCATGCACACACCAAGAAATCCCAGTGCAAGCCACATCTGCAGACGCACGTCATCGGGCACGAGGTTCTGGTATCTCAACCAACCCATCAGACTGAACAGTCGCGCGTTGGTGGGGGGCCGTTGGAAACGACCGAGCGCCTTTTGCTGCGCCGAATAATCGATCAGAAACTGGTGGTACGCCCTGGCTTGCGCCGGAGTATCCAACTGCACCCAGAACTGAAGCCAGCTGGTGTTCGGGTCGCGTATGTCACCGGGCGTGTACGACTTGCCCCAGCCCGACACGTTGCCATTGATCTCCAATTTGCGATCCACCGCAACCGATAGTGGAAGAAAAAACCTATCGCCATCTGAGTACCGATCGGCTGAAGCATCTGCGTAGAACATTGGTATGGGCAACCAATCCTTGGCGACGCCGACAACCCGATAGTCATAATCGCCTAGCCTAATGCTGCGACCTACCACTTGCGAGGTACCAAACAATTTTTCCGCGAGGGATTGCGCGAGCACGATGACGCTGGCATGTGCCTCGTCCTCGCTGGACGTCCAGCCACCACCCGCCATGAACGGTACCCCGAACATCGCGAAGAAATCCGAGGTGGTGTAACGACCATCCACATAGAACGGTTGCAGGCCGCTGCGTTGTGGCCATACCAGCAAGGTTCCACCCGCCATCGCCGCCTGCCGCACGGCGCGATGCGCGTGCAGCAGCGCCATGGCGTCCGGCCATGTCAGGTTGTTTCTGGGGTCGGCAGCAATCGGCACTGTGCTGAACTTGATCGGCAGCGGATCGAGATACGGGTAATACAGATGCGCGCTGCGTCCCGGCAGCGGATCCTCGGTCATCACATGCAGCACCGTAATCATGGTCATGCTGGCGCCGATGCCGAGTCCAATCGCCAGCACCATCAGCGCGGTGAGGATCGGATTGCGCTTCAGGCTGCGCAGAGCCAGGTCGAGGTAATAGCCAAACATTCGCATGAATCCTTACATTGAGTCCCTCTCCCTTCGGGAGTGGGGTTGGGGGTGAGGGTGAGGGCCCGATACCTGCCTGATGTATCGCAAGCTCCGAACCCTCATCCGGTCCTTCGGACCACCTTCTCCCGGAGGGAGAAGTAAAAACATCACACGCTTCGTGTCGCCTCCACCGGCGGTACCGCCGCGGCGTGCAGCGCTGGGCCGAGTACGGCAAGCTGACCCAGCAACCACAATGCAATCGCGCCGATCGGCAGATACCACAGCGGCAGGCGCGGCAGCTCAAAAAACTTCATCAGCGTGAGATTGATTCCGACCGCCAGTACGATGCCCAGCACGATGCCGAACGTCACGATCAGGAAGTTCTCAGTCTGGAAGTAATGCAGAATGTCCGCGCGAGTTGCGCCCAGCGCACGGCGAACGCCGATTTGCTTGCGCCGTTGCGCCACCCAGAAACTCGCCAGCCCCACGATCCCGAACGCAGTGACGCCCAACAACGCGACAATCACGCCCACCAACAGTCCCGCCATCGCGCGGTCATTCTTGAAGAAGCGCTCGCGCAAATGGCTGATGGTACGGCTGTTGGCATAATCGAGCACCACGTCCGGAGCGATCTTTGCAACCGCGGCGCGCGCTTTGGTCATCACGCGTTCCAGATCCTGAGGCTTCGCGCGGACGAGGTAGGTGCCCGCAAGCTGCCCGCCTGGTTGCGTCGGCACGAATACAGTCCACTCTGCGCCATGTTCGCCGTTTTCAGTGTATTGCGACACGGACAGGTTCGGGATCACGCCGATCACGCGAAATTGCCACTTCGCCACCCAGAACTCTTTCCCCAGGGGGCTTGCGTCCGGCCACAAGCGCTCGGCCAGCGCGCGCGTGATCAGAACGTGCGACGACAGCGGGAAATAATCCTGTCCCTGGAGGGGTTGGTAATCATCGACAGCCGGCATATGCCCAGCGACCAGTGTCAGGCCAAGCGCATTCGGCGTATCAGCGCCACCCAGGTAAAACTCGACCACAGCTCCTCGTTGCTTGCCGGCCTGGTCGAGCGTCATGCCATCAACGCCCCACTGCGGCCCGAATGGGACTGAGCTGATCACATGCACCGACTGGACGCCGGGAATCGCGCCGAGACCCGCGAGCATGCGCGCGTTAAGGTCGGTCGCCTGCTTGGGATCAAAGCCCGTGACGACGATGGCGCCAAGCGAAGTCTCGTCCACGCCGCTGTTGATGTTCATCGCCGACAGACGATCCGCGATCAGAAAACAAGCGTTGCACAGAACCGCGCAGGCCAGTGCGATTTCCATCGCGATCAGGAAGGTGGCGAGCTTGTGATGTTTCAGCGCGGCAAAGATGGGTTGGATTTGCATGCTAGCGATACTCTGTACGTTTTCGATGCGGTGGACCGTATCCGCCCTACAAGGTTTTCAATTGCAATGTCGGCGCAATGCGGCTGGCGCGCAACGCAGGCAACGCACCCGCGAGCAGGCTGACCGCGACCGCCAGCGCAAAGGTCACGACAAACATCGACACATCCATGTGCACCAGGTCGGAATAAGGCATCTGCTGGCGGCGCACCAGCCACAGTCCGACCAGTGTCAGCAGCCAGCCGCCGACTCCGCCGAGCAGGCCGATCAAACCCGCTTCGGTCAAGCATTGCGCGAACACTGAGCGGCGCGACGCGCCCAACGCGCGGCGTACGCCGATCTCGCCGCTGCGGCGCAGGAATTTTGCCAGCAGCAGGCCAACCGTGTTGAACAGGCAGATCGCCAGGAATGCGAACGCCAGCCAGGTTTGCAGCCTGACGTTCTTCGGTATCACCTGCTCGTAATCCAGCCGTTGCATCAAATCCAGCATGCGCGTGTCGGTGTTCGAGAAGCGCCCAAGCGCCTTCTGCTGCTCGGCGTAGTTTTTGAGGAACGCCCGGTAGCCCGCCACCTTGGCCGCACTGTCCAGCTGCACCCATAACGCAACCCACAGGCAGGGTGAACCTTCCAGATGGCCCGGAACTGCCGCGCCGTTGCCCCAACAGGTGAACTGGAAGAAATTGCCGTCGTTGACCTCGAGCGCGCTCTGGAACGGCATGAATACGTCCTCCGGTTTGGCGTAATAGCTCGTGTCGTAACCGTTGCCAGTGAAGCCTCCTTCTGCGTCGTAGAACAATGGTGTGGGCCGCCACGGCTTCAGCACACCCACGATTCGCACGTCGCTGTCCTTCAGGCGCAGGGTCTTGCCGACACTGTTCTCGCCACCAAACAGTTTGTCGTTGAGGTCAGACGAGATCACCGCGACGCGTGCACGGCCCGCTTCGTCCGAAGACGTCCACGCGCTGCCATACTTGAACGGCACCTCGAACATCGGAAAGAAATCCGAGGTAGTGGCCAGCAGGGTCAGCATCAACGGCGGACGATCTACGCCAGGAGCACTGATCTTCACGGGACTTTGTACGATAAGTGTTTGGCGATCGGCACGGTGCGCGCTCCACAGATCCAACGCCGAGCGGTCGTCCATCACTTCGAGCGGATGCGATTTGTTGTACCAACTGGCCGGAGTGGGATCCACCTGCGGGTAATAGATGTGCGCGCTCTTGCCCGGCAGCGGATCGCCTGATAGCAGGTGCATCACTGTCAGTGTGGTCATGCTGGCGCCGATGCCGACCGCGATGGCGAGCACCATCAATGCGGTCAATACTTTATTGCGTTTCAGGCTGCGCAGCGCGAGGTCGAAGTAATACGCAAACATTTGCATGAATCCTTACATTGAATCCTTCACCTATCGGGAGAGGAAAAACAATCACCCACTCCGCGTTGCCTCCACCGGCGGCACGTTGGCGGCGCGTAGCGCGGGGCCGAGTACAGCGAGCTGGCCCAACAACCACAGTGCGATTGCGCCGCACGGTAAGTAGTACCAGGGCATCCGCAGCATCTGGTAATGCTTCATCAGATACAGATTGATGCCGAACGCAAGGATCATCCCGATTGCGACACCGACGGTACTGATCAGAAAGTTTTCGGTCTGGAAGTACTGCATGATGTGCGCACGCGTCGCGCCCACGGCGCGGCGGATGCCGATCTGCCGTCTGCGCTGGCCGACCCAGAAACTGGTCAGTCCGACGATGCCGAATGCGGTCACCGCCAGCATCACCGCGCACACCAGCGCCAACATCCACACCATGCTGCGGGTGTTCGCAAAATACTTGTCGCGGATTTCGGTAAAGGTCTGGCCTTTGACGACCACCGACGGCGATAACGCTTCGAGTTTCTGTACGCCTTCGCGGAGTATCCGCGCACGGTTTTGCGGCGCGCTACGCACAACGTAGTCCCCCAGCGCCGAGGCCGGGCTGAGTGGAAGAAATATGGCCCAGTAGAATTGACTCAGCCCACCGCCGTTTTGATCGGGCCGTAACACATTGGCCACCACACCCACCACGGTGTAGTGGAAGTCGTTACCGATCCACATCTGCTTGCCCAGTGCACTCTGGCTCGGCCACAAGCGCTCCGCGAGGCTTTTGGTAACGATGACAGCGTGACCAGTCGGGACGTAGGTATTGCCCAGCGTACTGTCGGCGTATTCGTCAGCGTTGAACAAGCGCCCCTCCAGTAGTTGCATGCCAAGTGCCTTCGGGCCGCCGCGAGTGAACAGGTAGGTCGCGACGTTCGGGCTGCTTTTCTGCAGCAGCTCGCCTGGTCCGGTTGCGACATTGGAATTCCAGCTGTTGTTGGTGAGTGGCATCATATTGATCGCGGTCACCGCGGTGACGCCCGGGATATCCCGCAACATGGCGAGATCGCGTGGAATGTCGGCATTGGCGAGCGTCGGATCGGTGCCCTGCACGTTGATGTCCACGATGCCGGATTCGTCGATCGCGTTCGTGATCTGCATCGCACCGACACGCTGGCCGATCATGAACACCGCGTTGCACAGTACCGCGCAGGCCAGCGCGATTTCCAGCACGATCAACAGGGCCGGGATCTTGTGCCTGCGCAGGCTGGCAAGGATGGGCTGGATTTCCATGACGGCGCTCCTTAAACCGATTTCAATTGCGGGGCGGGCGCGACCACACAGGCACGCCATGCGGGCAGCAGGCCTGCGATCAGGCTCGCGACCAGTGCCACCAGGAAAGTGAATCCGAACATTGCCAAATCCAGATGCGCGAGACTAGCGTATTCAGCAGGCTGGTGACGGATCGCCCACAACCCGAGTTCGGCGAAGATCAGGCCAAGCAAGCCGCCAGCGATACCGATCATTCCGGACTCGACCATGAACTGCACGAACACAGCACCGCGTGTCGCGCCCAGCGCGCGGCGTACGCCGATCTCGCGCGAACGCCGCAGGCACTTGGCCAGCAGCAGGCCGATGGTGTTGACCACGCAGATCAGCAGAAACCCGAACGCCAGTCCCGCCTGCAGGCGTACGTCGTCTGGCACCACCTGTTGCTGGTTCAGATAGCCCATCAGATCGGGCAACGCGACTTCGGGATGGTGCAGGCGGCCGAGGCCGATCTGTTCCTGTACGTAGTTGGAAAGAAAGGTTTTGTACGCCGCCGCATCGGATGCATGCGCCAGCTCGACCCATAGGGTCACCCACGCGCACGCCGAATTTTCCAGATCGTTGATGTTGGCTGCCTGCCAGCAATCGACGTTCTCGGTACTTAACTTGTCCGCAACCGCGGATTGCAGAGGTAGGAACACCGCGTCGCCATTGCCGTAGCTGTGTCCACCGAGATTCAGCGCGTAAAAGCGCGGCTGTGGCGCCCAATGCCTGAGCACACCGACGATGCGATAGTCGTGATCGTTGACGCGAATAATCTTGCCCACGCTGTTGGCTCCACCGAACAGTTTTTCGTTGAGGATGTCCGCGATCACCGCGACCCGCGAACGGTTCTCGTCGTCCTCGGCACTCCAGCTGCTGCCGTATCGGAACGACGCATTGAACATCGAAAAGAAATCCGATGTGGTAATCACGCCGCCGGTAAAAAATGGATGTTGCCCAACTTCCTGCGGCGTTACCTTGTCCGATGTCAGTGCCATGACTGCCTGCCGTTCGCCCTTGCGAGCACGCAGGATGTTCATCGCGTCGGTATAGGTCATCAGGTTGCCCCAGTTTCGCCAGAGGTGATCGGGAGTGGTGGTTTGCGCTGCGGGTAACGGATCGATTTCCGGGGCAAACAGCTGTGCGCTTTTCTGTGGCAGCGGATCGCCGGACAGCAGCTTCAGCACCGTCAACGTGGTGATCGAGGCACCGATGCCGAGGCCCAGAGCCAGCACCATCAACGCAGTGAGCACCTTGTTGCGCTTAAGGCTGCGCAGGGCCAGATCGAGGTAATACGCAAACATTTGCATGAATCCTTACATTGAGTCCTTCATCTGGGGGGAGGAAAAACAATCACACACTCCGCGTTGCCTCCACCGGCGGCACGTTGGCGGCGCGCAGTGCGGGGAAGAACACGGCGGCCTGGCCGAGCGCGAGCAAGGCGAGCACGCCGACCAGTACGTACCACACCGGGATGTGCGTCATTTCATAATGGCTCATCAGCCACAGATTCAGTCCGACCGCCAGCACGATGCCAATCACCACGCCAGCGCCGGCTATCAGCAGATTCTCGATCTGGAAATAGTGCAGGATGTTTGCGCGGGTCGCGCCCAATGCACGGCGCACCCCGATCTGCTTGTGCCGTTGTCCGACCCAGAAACTCGTCAGACCGACGATGCCGGCGCCGGTGACGGCCAGCAGGATCACACAGATCACGCCCATCAGGATCGCCATGCCGCGATCGGTGCGGTATGCGTGCGCGCGGATGGCGGCGAACGCATGCACGGTGCTGTCGTCGTAGTTGCTGCCGGTCTGGATCACCCGCATCGGATTGGCCGCGTACAGTGCCTTGGGCGCATCGCGCATCGCGGCTTGCAAGCGCCCGGGTTTGGCGCGTACCGCGTAGCGCGCGAAGGTCGCATCCAACCGGGTGGGGATCAATACCGAATTCCAGAACCAATCGTTGGCCCAACTGGCCACGCTGGGCACTTGCATGCGCGCGATCACGCCGATGATGGTGCTGGGCGTGTCGCGATCAATGTAAATGGCTTTGCCGACCGCGCTGCCATTGGGAAACAACTTGTCGGCCAGCGCCTTGGTCACGATCACAATCGGCGGAACGTTCTGTCCGCGAAACCCCATGTGATGCACATCCGCAGCTGTAAAATTGCGCCCTGCGATCAGCCGCAAACCTAGGGCAGGGATCATCTGCTCGTCGCCAAAGTAGAACGCCGCTTGCGCGGTTGAATTCTGCTGGTTCGGTTTGAGGCCGATACCGCCGCTCCAAGTGCTGTCGATTAGCGGCAGGGTGTTGATGGCGATGGCTGATTCTACATCGGGCAAGTTTTGCAGCGTCGCCACGTCGGTCTGCTGCATGGCGTCGAGTTTATCGATCGAGGCCGCGTCATCACCGGTCGGTGCACCCGCCCAGCGCTGCGTAATCACGAACAGGTTGCGCTCGTCCAGGCCGCTTGGCCGCTGGATGCGTTCGATGCGCTGACCGATGATGAAGATCGCGTTGCACACGATCGCCAGCGTCAGTGCGATCTGCAACGCGATCAGCACCACGCCGGCCTTGTGACGGCGCAATGCAGAGAGTATTGGGTGCACGGTCATGTTCGTGTCCTCAATTCGATTTCAGTTGCCACGCCGGTTGCACCCGCGAAGCACGGAAAGTCGGATACAGCCCGGCCAGCATGCTCGCCACGATCGCCACGAGCAGTGTGGTCAACAGTAACGACCAATCCAGGTGCGCGAGGTCGGCGATATCCCTGGGCATCACCAGTCCGATGCTGGCAATGCCGGCCCACGTCAATAGCAGGCCAAGCACGCCCCCAGCCAGCCCGACGATGCCCGCCTCGGTCAGGAACTGCGCGTAGATTGCCAAGCGCGGCGCACCCAACGCACGACGCACGCCGATTTCCGGCGCGCGCCGCAGAAACTTCGCCAGCAACAAACCGGCGGTGTTGACCAGGCATACCAGTAGCAGCCCGAGCGCAACCAGTAGCGAAATCTTGGTGTCAGGCGGCACCACGTGCTCGTAATCCAGCCACGCCATCAGGCCGCGTAGACGAACGTTCGGCGGCCATGCGTAACGTTGACGCGCGAAGCCTTCCAGATAATTCCGGTAACGCTGTACCGCGGCGGCATTATCGAGTTGCACCATGTAGGCGATCCAGATGCAACTGGAATGTTGCAGGCCGACGAAGCCGGACGCCTTGGGCGCTTCTGTGCAATTGGTATTGCCGCTGTTGGGCATGCCCGCTGCGATTGCTGTGTTGAACGGCAGGAATATGCCTTCTTCTTCGGTGCTGAACCCGCCGGAGTTGACCACGTCGTAGAAGCGCGGTTGCGGATTCCAGTCGCGGGTCACACCGACCACTCGGTAATCGCGTCCCTCGATGTTCAGTGTCTTGCCGACACTGTTAGCGCCGCCGAATACCTGGCGATTGAGTTTGCCGCTGATCACGACGACATTGGCGCGGCTCGTATCATCCGCCGTGCTCCAGCCGCTTCCGAACTTGAATGGCATATCCACCATCGGGAAGAACTCGCTGAATACCGCGTGCCCGGCGGTGTTAATCGGATGTTTGGCCGGATCGGCCGGGACCACCGAGGGATAGATCATGTACATTGCCGATTGCAGATCGGCGCGGTGATCGCGCATCAGCGCCAACGCATCGTCGTAAGTGAACGCGTCCGGCGGCCCCTTGTCAGGGTCGGGATTGCTGGCCTGCTCACTCGGTCCCCATGGGTCGATCGTCGGCAGGAACAGCTTTGAGGATTTCCATGGAATCGGATCGCCCGACACCGCACGAAACACCGACCACGTCGTCATTGAGGCCGCCACACCGAAACCGATGGTCAGCACCATCAGCGCCGTGAGCATCTTGTTGCGCTTCAGGCTGCGCAGAGCCAGATCGATGTAGTAGGCAAGCATGCGTGAACTCCGTTGATTGAAGCCTCGCCCATCAGGAATGGAGAAACTTCACGCTTGCGTCGCGGCAGCCTGGGTTACGTGGAAGTCCGGCTTCTCGGCCAGATTGACTTCCTTGCCGTCGAGGATATGTACGCTGCGGTGCGCACGGCGGGCCAGTTCCGGATCGTGTGTGACCATGACGATGGTGGTGCCGCGCTCATTAATACCCTCGATCAGATCCAGTACCTGTCGCGCCATGAGCGAATCCAGATTGCCGGTGGGCTCGTCGGCCAGCAGGATGCGCGGTTCGCCCGCCAATGCGCGCGCGATGGCCACGCGCTGCTGTTGCCCGCCGGATAGTTGCGCCGGCAGATGTTTCATGCGCGAAGCGAGTCCCACCAGCTCCAGGGCTTCGTGGATGCGTCGCGCACGTTCTTTGGCCTTGAAACCCCTATAACGCAACGGCACGTCCACGTTGTCGAATATGTTGAGATCGGGAATCAGGTTGAAACTCTGGAACACAAAACCGATTTTCTCGTTGCGGATTTTTGAGCGTGCGTTGTCGCCGAGCCCGCTGACATCTACGCCATCCAGCAGGTATTCGCCGCCACTGAAGCTTTCCAGCAAGCCCGCGATGGTCAGAAACGTGGTCTTGCCGGAGCCGGACGGGCCCATCAGCGCGACGAACTCGCCTTCTTTTACATCAATGTTGAAATCACGCAAGGCATGGGTCTCCACCACCTCGGTGCGGTAGATCTTGGACAGATGTGTCATCTTCAACATGGCTTTTCCTCGCTGGTATGTAATTAATTACTGATCGCGACGCGCGCTGCACCGTTGAAATTGTCCGTGCCGGAAATCACGATCTGATCGCCGGCTTTCAGTCCCTGCAATATCTCGACCTTGTCAATGCTGCTGGCGCCGATCCGGATCGGTGTCTTCACGGCGATCCCGTCGTGTACGACGTAGGCGTAATTCCCACCGGATTCATCCACGAACGAGCCGCGCTGCACGGTGAGCACGTTGTCGCGTTTGTCCAAGATGATGCGCACCGAAAGCCGCTGGCTCTGACGCAGGTTTTCGGGTTTGTCGCCCTCGAAGCGCACGCGTGCGGCGACTTCACCGTCAACGACTTCCGGTGAAATTGCCCTGACCGCACCTTTCCACGCACCGCCATTGCCGGTGATATCGGTGGGCATGCCCACTGCAAGGTCTCGGGCGAAGCTCTCCGGCACCGTTACCTCGACTTCCAGGTTCGACAAGTCAACCACTGTCAACAGTTTTGCGCCTGCGACGACAGTTGCCTGCGGCGCGGTGAACAGTTGCCCGATCTGACCGTCCACTGGCGCACGCACGTTTAGGTCGTTCACCCGGCGTTGCAGGTCCTGTACCAGAAGCTGTTGACGTTTGACCGTCAACTCTTTGGCGCGCACGTCGAAGTTCAGCCCTTCCTTGTCCAGCTTGAT
The DNA here is from genome assembly GCA_050739415.1 of Gammaproteobacteria bacterium. Classification (GTDB taxonomy): domain Bacteria; phylum Pseudomonadota; class Gammaproteobacteria; order Natronospirales; family REEB76; genus REEB76. The sequence continues at coordinate 26,067 of JBOIBD010000008.1, forward strand.
ATCCTCGATGGAAAGCTTGTATTTCAGTTGAGCAGCGGCCAGCTCATCCTTGGCTTTGGCGTAATCCTGTTGGCTGATGACGTGAAAACCCCAGGCAGCATCAGCGCGCTTCATCTCGCGCTGCGCGGCTTCGAGCGTCACGCCCGCCAAGTCCACTTTTTCCTGACTGAGGAGTGAGGCTTTTTTAGCGTTGATCCGTTCACGCCCCAAGTCGGTCTGCATGCTGAGCAGTGCGGATTGTTCCTGCAGTAGATTGCTGCTGAGTTCGGGGCTGTAGACGGTCGCCAGCACCTGATTCTTCTTCACGGTGTCCCCGGCGTTTACTTTCAGGGTGACTGAACCTGCCGAAGTCGCATACAAGGTTGGGCTGACCGCCGCAACCACACGGCCGTCCGCGACGATATCGCGGACGAAAGGACCACGTTCGACGGTGGCGAAGCTCAGTCGCGAGGCGCTGACTGATGCAGTCGCGGACAACAAGCGCTTGATCCCGGGCGCGAGAAACGCCAGCACGACCAGCAGGGCCACGCCAGCGCCGATTATCAACAAGCGCTTGCGCCTGCGCCGTGAACTGTTGTCCACCACCACATCCTGGCTGGCGGAGTTGTCGCGGATGCTGACGATCTTTTTCTTGAGGTTGTCCGGGTTCATGTGTTTAGCAAGGCAAGCGGCGTGCCAAACGGTATCCTCAGGTTCACGTTCACCGCGAACCCATGTATTAGGCTTGGAACCCGTAAACTGCCTGGGCAATCCACAGATATTTCAATTGCTTTTGTGTTCGCGGACACATCAAAGTGTCCGGCCGGACACTCCCGTGTCTGATTGCTTCGCCTCATGAATCGTATTCAATGGGCCTTAAGACCGTAGATAAAAAAAGCGGCGGCCTTGAGGCCGCCGTGAATATCAAAGAAACGTCGTCGCCAGGATCAATCGTGGCCCGGCGGTGGATAGGCCGGGATTAACGGCGGTGGCGGCGGTAGCACCAGCGGATGCGCCTTGATCCTGTTCATCAGGTAATCCACCGCCGTGTGCAGTTGTGCGTCGTAGCCGCGCATCACGTCCCCCGGCAGGTCGTCCACCCGAATGTCGGGTACCACTCCGTGGTTCTCGATGACCCACTGCGAATCGAGTCCATACATGGTGTCTTCCGAAACAGTGATGTAGCCGTCATCCAGAAGCGGCCATTCGCCGCGGATGCCACGCACACCGCCCCAGGTACGCGTACCGATGAGCGGTCCCAGGCCGTACTTCTTGAAGAAGTACGGGAAGATGTCGCCGTCAGACGCTGAGTAGTGATTGATGAGTGTTGCCTTGTAGCTGTAGCTCAGCTGTTGAGGCTCCGGCGAAGCGGCTTGTTCGCGGTTGCTATTCATGCCCACCAGTATGCGGCGCAGCCGTTCCAGCAAGATCTGGTCGATAAAGCCGCCGCCGTTGTAGCGGTCGTCGATGATCAGGCCCTGCTTGGTGAGCTGCGGATAGAACTGGCGTATGAACTGGTCCATGCCCATGGCGCCCATGTCGGACAGATAGATGTAGCCGATCTTGCCACCCGAGAGCTTACTTACTTCCTCGCGGTTGTGGTCTATCCAGGCCTTGAGGCGGATATCCAGTTCGTTGGGGATGGTCTTGACCAGCAGCGTGCGTGCGTTCTTGCCGGCGGCGTTGTCCGCCACCCTGAGTTCCACGTCCTGGCCGGCAGTGTCCACGAACAGGCTGTAGGGGTTTGTGGGCGCCTTGAGTTCGCGGCCGTTTACCGCCAGCAGGTAATCGCCTTGTTTGACTTCCAGGCCCGGCTCGGTGAGCGGCGAACGATAATTCGCCCGGGTGTTGTCACCCGGATAGATGGTCTTGAAGTAGTAGCGGCCTGAACCTGCATCCAAACCGAAATCCACGCCCAATAAGCCGGTTTGGGTGCGGTGCACGTGATAATCCATGTCGCCGCCGCCCACGTAGGTGTGGGAGTTACTGAGTTCAGCAATGGTCTGGCCGATGAAGTAGTTTAGATCCTCACGCGAACCCATGAGTGGCAGGAGCTTGCTGTATTTGGCTTGTACCGCGTCCCAGTCCACGCCGTTCATCTTGCGGTTCCAGAAGAAATCCCGGTACAGGCGCCAGGCCATGGAGTACATCTCGTTCCATTCCTGCACCGGATTGACCTGCACCCACATGTTCGAGGTGTCCAGCGGCTTGGGTTTGGAATCCGGTGTCGCGTCCTGCGTGAACAGCTTGTTATCCGGGGTGTTATAGAGAATCGTGCTGCCATCGGCAGACAGGGTCCAGCCATAGAAACCGCTGCCCAGCACCGTGTCCTTGCGCTTCGCCAGGTCATAGACATGCAGCTCCGGCGGCACGCCCGGCAAAGGTCCGGCGATGGTCTGGTTGGGAATGGTGCTGTAGAACACATGACCGGGCGTGGCGGCCAAGCCGCTGATGTTGGCGCCCTGAATCGGTAGCGGCACAGCGCGCGCCATCAGACCATCGAGATCAATCTTGATGGGCTTGCTGTCGCCGGGTTTCCACGGGCCGGATTTTTCTGCCTTCTTTTCCGAGAGCGTGCCTTCGTCATTCTGTGGTGCGAATGGCGAGGCTTCGTCTTTCGTCAGCGTCGCCACGTACACGCCGAACATCTTGAGCGTCGCGATATTGAATTCGGTCTCGCTGAAGGTCGGGTTCTCGTGACGCATGGATACGAAATAGAGGTATTTGCCGCTGGGGTCGAATACCGGACCTTGGTCGTTGTTCATGGGCGAGCTGATGTGCGTCGCCTTGGCGTCCGCCAGGTTGTAGAGGTAGATCTGGCGCATCTGGTTCGGCGCGGTGATGCTGTAGGCGAGCCAGCGGCCGTCCGGCGACCAACTGAAATCATGCATCTCACTGAATTTATCCTGGGCGACCTTGGTGAGCTTGCGGCTCTTCACATCCAGGTACCACAACTGATGCTGGTTGTCGGAGAACGCGAGCTTGTCGCTGCCCGGTGACCAAGTTGGGCCATAGAAATAACCGGTTTTGAAATCGGTCACGATTTGTTCGGGGCCGGAGTTGTCGGCTGGACGAATCGCGATTTCATCTTCGCCGCTGATGTCGGTGGCATAAGCGATCCATTTGCCGTCCGGTGACCAGGAAGGATATTCCTCTTCCGCGTTGGAGGTGTCAGTGAGATCGCGGCTCGGGCCGTGTTCTTTTGGCAGTGACCAGATGTCGCCGCGCGCCTGCAGCAGCGCGCGCTTGCCGTTGGGTGAGAGTGCCAGGTTGGTGTCACCGGCGGTGTCGCTGGTCTGGATGTATTTGGATGCATCCACCCAGCGCGCGCCGGTACGGTTGCCGTCGTCGGGTACGGTCACGTCAAGCTTGTGCAACTGTTCCGAAGGCAGATCCATGACATACAGCGCACCGCCCTCCTGAAAAGTGATGCCGGTGTCGCCCAAGCTTGGCCAGTCGATGTCGTAATTATTGAAATGCGTCACTTGGCGGAATTTCTTGGTATTGAGGTCATAAGCCCAGATATTCTTGCGCACGGCTGGGCCGCGATCGGAAATGAAATAAATCACATGGCCGTACCACATGGGGTCCATGTCGGCGCCTGGATAATCCGTAACCCGTGTGCTTTTTTTGTCCTTGAAGTTGTACAGCCACACGTCCTGCGCCAGACCGCCCTTGTAACGTTTCCAGGTGCGGAAGTTGCGGAAAATGCGGTTGTAGGCGATGGACTGGCCGTCCGGAGAATAAGTCAACATGCCGCCCTTGGGGATGGGCAACTGCGTCGGCAGGCCGCCGCTCAAGGGCACCGTGAATAACTGGCCGAACCAGGAATTGAAGGTATTGCGGCGTGACAGGAATACGATGTTTTTGCTGTCCGGCGTCCAGGTGACCACCATGTTGTCCGGGCCCCAGCGCAATGGCGCGTTAGCCACCACATCGGAATGGAAGGTAAGACGTTTGGCATCGCCGCCGTTGGCGGGAATGACATAGACGTCGGTGTTGCCGCGGTATTGACCAGTGAAGGCGATCCACTGACCGTCCGGCGAAAAGCGCGGCATGATATCGAAGCCGGGATCAGTAGTGAGACGCCGGGCGGTGCCGCCCGCGCGGTTTACTTCCCACAGGTTGCCGTGGGCTTCGAATACTACGGAATCCCCATGCAAGGTGGGATAGCGCATGAGTGTATCGCCGGCTTGGGCAGTACCGGCAACTAGAGCCAGCAGGGCCAAGGCAGGCAACAATATAGTGTGAAGCGAGAAGCAGCTCCGGAACATGGGAGTATTCCTTTTGTTACAACGGGGACAGAAAAGGGGTGGCAAGTTTGCCACTTAAGTGGCTATGGATTCAAATGGCGGCTCTGGTATGCTTCAGCCTGAAGGCATTACGCAGCGGCTTTTGAGTCCGGAAATATCAAATCAAGGCAAGGAGTTACCATGATTAGTGCTGTAGAAGTACGTGGCGCCTGGATGGCGCGGATCTGGATAAAAATTGCGGTGGTGTATCTGTTGATCGGCGTGATTTTCGGACTGGTCATGGGCATGAGCCACCAGTTCCAGTATGTCCCCGTCCACACTCATATCAACCTGCTGGGCTGGGCCACGCTCGGGCTGGCCGGCGTGATTTATTGGCTATGCCCTCGTGCCGGCGGGCACTGGCTGGGGCTGACGCATTTTTGGCTGCATAACAGCGGCCTGCCAATTTTCGTGGTGGGCCTGTTCTGTCTGCAAGCCGGTCATCCCGGCGCCCAACCCGTAGTGGCGATTGGCGCGACGATAGCGGTCATCGGTATCGTGTTTTTCACCCTCAACGTGTTCGTGAACCTAAAAAAAGCCTGAAAAACACCGGGCGGCCCGGTAGTCCGGACCGCCCGGTGTGCGTTATCCTAGTCCGAGCGTTCCATTACCGCCGACCGGCGGGACCGTATTTCAATTCCAGGAGTATTCCATCATGCGTTACGGATTTATCGCTGCCGGCGTGCTGGCAGCAAGTGTATTTGTGATGACCTCGGTACAGGCGGCGGAAGCACCGCGAATCGGTGTAGTGAATCTGCAGGAAGTAATCGGTAGTTCCCAGGCCGGAAAGGATGCCAATACACAGTTGCAGGGCACAATGCAAAAACTGCAGGGTGAGGCGAAGGACAAGCAGGATAAAGTGCAGGTGTTGAAAGATCAGCTCGATAAGGCCGACAGTAAATCGACTGGTTATGCGAACCTGCAGAAAAACTATCAGAGCAGCCAGAGCGATCTGCAGCAGTTTGTGATGATGGGGCGGCAGGATCTGGAGCAACGCCGCCAGGAATTACTGCAACCCATCGAGCAGGAGTTGACCAAGGTGATCGATGCATACGGCAAGCAGCATCACTACGACATTATCTTGAACCAGGGCGCAGGTGCAGTGTATACAGCCTCTAAATATGACATCACCAAGGGCGTGACCGCGGCGCTGGATGCGGATTGGGCAAAACAACAGAAAGCTCCGGCCTCTAATAAAACTCAGAACACCACCAAAAATCCGCCTGGCGACAAGTCGTAAAAGAAATACTCCTCGTCTAATCTCTCCCTCTATCAAGGGGGGAGAGAAGATGAGGAGTGTGTTCGATGCAGGGATATTGATTACCCCTCACCTTTGCCTCTCCCACAAGGGGAGAGGGAAAAAGGAGCGCGCTCAGCGCGGACGATATGATTGACCTGCGCAGCGATACCGTTACCAAGCCGACACGCGAGATGCGCGCTGTCATGGCCGCGGCTGAGATAGGTGACGATGTGTTCGGCGATGATCCCACCGTCAATCAACTACAGGACACGCTTGCGGAGCTGACCGGTCACGAGGCGGGTCTGTTCTTTCCCAGCGGTACGCAATCGAATCTCGCAGCGCTCATGTCGCACTGCGAGCGCGGCGAGGAGTTCATCATCGGTAGCCTCGGCCACAGCTTCAAATATGAAGCCGGCGGTGCGGCAGTATTGGGCAGCCTATGGCCCGGTACGGTTGAATACGAACCGGATGGTACGCTGGATCTGAAAAAAGTCGCGGCACTCATCAAGCCCGACGACGCGCATTTTGCACACACGCGGCTGCTGGTGCTGGAGAATACTCAGAACGGACGTGTGCTGCCGCTTGCCTACCTCAAAGAAGCTTCGGATTTCGCGCGGGGGCACAAGCTCGGTATTCATCTCGACGGCGCGCGGGTGTTCAACGCCGCGGTGAAGCTCGGCGTGCCGGTGAAAGACATCACACGGCATTTCAATACTGTATCCATCTGTCTGTCGAAAGGCCTTGGTTGTCCGGTAGGCACGGTGCTGGTGGGCTCGAAAGAATTGATCGCCAAGGCGCATCGTGCCAGAAAAATAC
>JBOIBD010000009.1:0-31196 GCA_050739415.1 Gammaproteobacteria bacterium
GGCCTGGTGTCTTGAAAAACTGAATCCGGTTCGGAAAGCACTGCGTCAAGGTCGACTAGCGGCCGGTCCGCTGGCAAGTTTCATTCTCGCGAATCTGTTGGCAGAAAAACCTTTGCTAGTAGATCCTGTGAATGCATCACGCACCTTGTTGTGGGGCTACCGTTCACGTGACTGGTCGGATGAATTATTGAGGCTGTTTCGGATTCCCGACGGAATACTGCCGCAATGTGTACCAAACCAGCATTCCTTTGGGCATTTACGATTGGACAATTGGGAAATTCCCTTGACTGTAGTCACCGGCGATCAAGCGGCTGCTTTGTTTGCCGGTGGCAAACTGGATAACGACAGTGTTTATGTGAATCTAGGCACCGGTGCGTTCATCCAACGGCTGTATGGGAAGATACCACCGCAGGTACCGGGCATGCTTGGCAGTGTACTTTGGCAAAAAGACGATCAAGTACTGTACGTACTCGAAGGCACCGTCAATGGCGCCGGTAGTGCACTGACCTGGCTGTGCGGGCGCCTGGATATGTCCGAGAAAGAGATGCTGGCCGGCATGCCAGCTGCGCTCGCGGCCGATTCAAGCGCACCATTGTTTCTGAATGGCATTTCAGGTCTGGGTTCGCCGTATTGGGTGCCTACTTTCCGCTCACGCTTTATCGGTCGCGGGACCTCTATCCAAAAAATGCTTGCGACGGTGGAAAGCATAGTATTTCTGCTGAATGTGAATCTGGACCGGATGTGTGGTGCTGGAACCCCACCCAGCAGCATCGTAATTAGCGGGGGTCTTTCTCAATGGGACAGCCTAGTTCAATGGCTCGCAGATTTAAGCGGTCTACCGGTGCAGCGTCCAGCACTGCAAGAAACCACTGCTAGCGGGCTAGCCTGGCTTCTGGGCATGCGTGCGCGCACGGCAATATCCGCTGACGTCTTTAAGCCGAACAAGAATGCGTTGCTGGAAAACCGATATCGCCGCTGGTGTGCGGCGATGCAAGACGCGCTTTCTCGATAAACGGTCATGCGCGCGATTTGTGACGTTTCAATGCCAATTCCCGCTTAATGGCGCGCTGCATATGATGCAGTAGTGCCCAGTCATGTTCATCGCGATAGGGTTTGAGATCAAGATCCACAGGCATACGCTTGAGATTTTCGTCCGCAACTTCCTTGATGTACTGTTGCATGAAGTGGTCATACTCGTGCAACTTGATTCCGTAGGCACGCACCGCCGCTTCTTTAATGCGCAAAGCGATCTGGTGGGCATGCTGATATTTTAGCTTCAACTGTTCAATCATGGTTTTCCACAGTTTCGTGGAGAATCAGGTCGCGATCGGTCTGGATGCGCTTACGTTTTGAAGTGAGGTAGCGTGACAGCTCCCGATCGATATAGATCGTTTTGCCGTCGCGGCTGTGACCAGCCAGATAGGGAATGTCGTGTTGACGGTGCCGTTTTGAGTGTTTGAGCAGGGCGCGCAGCATCTATTCCAGGAAAAAACTCGCCACATTTGTGTCGGGGCCGTGCAAGCGCTGATGGTGGTGCGATCGAGATTCCTTTGTTACGAGCTTCCCTCCCTTCAAAACAGATAGAACAACTATGCAGACTTTTTGTTGGTCAGGCTCAATCAGAGGAATTTGATGTCGAAATCCACCGGGGTGGGAGACTGGGGGTCCAAGTATCGAACCCGATCGAATCCCAAATATTGCCGGAAATACCGGCGCCCTCAGGACTCATGGGTATGTAGTATTGAGCACCTGGTGACAGCGCATTCAAATCGGTAGGATTAAACATCAATGTCAAGCCACCCTTCAGATCGGCAATCACAGTACATTCGATATGCAAAGGGGCGCGGCCAACCTTGTAGGCCACATCCAGAACACCCTTGCTGCCGTTTATAGTGAGGGTCGCGTTGGTGACCATGAAGCCGGAATTCTGGCCCTGGAGCACCAGATGGCCGGGGTAAGGCATCATGTTCCATACAATAGGAAAGGTCAGACTTTCAGGAGTCGCCGCGGGATTGGAGATTGTTGAAGTTGTGGCCGCGATATTCCTGCCCGCTCTGGTTTTTGCTACAAGCGTTACTGCGTTGGCGGGCAGGGTTGGCAGTTTGTCACCCAATACTTTAAAACTGCTGTCCACTGCACCAAAATCCACCTCCTGGCCGCCAATAGAAAAGCGCTTGTACGTGGATTGGTCTTTCATCACAAGACACAAGGGAGTCCAGGGCTTGATGGAGTCCAGCGTCACGATGCGCACGCTGCACTGGGAACTGTGCACATCAATGGTAGCGGCTACCATGCGTGACTGCTGTGACACAGGTGGCAGCTGGGCTACCAGGGTATAGGGTTTGGAGGAGGAGGAGCACCCGAAGAGCAACAGCAGGGCACCAACGGTGCCGACACGAAGCGCCCAACGACGGATGATAGGGTTCGACATAACGGTAACTCCCCGTATGAATTTTCCATAGCCAAGACTCAAGCGTCCAAAATCATAATCGTTAAACCGTTAAGAATCTATGCCGAGGGCAAGTAATTGAAGGTCCGGTGTTAACAGGCCAGCGGAATATGTCACAGAGCTGCAGCCACGCGCGTGCCTTCATCAATGGCCCGTTTGGCATCAAGTTCCGTGGCTAATCGCGCGCCTCCGATCAGCTGCGCCGGCACAGCCTGAGCCTTCAGTTCCTCATACAGCCCAAGGTTGCGCTCCTGACCGGCACAGATCACCACATTATCCACCGCCAAAACCTGAGGTTTGCCCTTGACCCGGATGTGCAGTCCCGCCCCATCAATGCGTTCATAGCTCACCCCGTCCAGCATCTTCACACGCTTGTGGCGCAGCGAAGCCCGGTGGATCCAGCCTGTGGTCTTGCCAAGGCTCCTGCCAAAAGGACCGGTTTTGCGTTGCAACAGGGTGATGCTACGAGCCGGCTGCCCCGGCTCGGGAGTCATAATCCCTCCTCGTTGTGTATAACCCAAATCCACACCCCATTCACGGAAAAAACGGCAGGCATCGAGGCTGGGTGAAACACCCTCCTGCGCTAGAAATTCAGCTACGTCGATACCGATACCCCCAGCCCCCACGATAGCGACAGTTTTGCCTACGAATTTGTTTCGCAGCAATACGTCAACATAAGAAAGTACCTTAGGGTGGTCCAAACCTGAAATACTAGGAGTGCGTGGCAACACGCCGGTCGCCAGCACGATGTGGTCAAAACCTGCGGCGCGCAATACTGCAACGCTTGCCTGCTGCCCCAAGCGCAGATCGATGCGCATTAGTTGAAGCTGACGGCCAAAATAACGCAGCGTCTCATTGAACTCTTCCTTGCCGGGAATGTGCTTGGCCATGTTGAACTGTCCGCCGATTTCTGCCGCGGCTTCATACAGTGTGACACGATGACCGCGCTGCGCTGCCGTCACCGCTGCCGCAAGTCCGGCCGGTCCCGCCCCTACCACGGCAACGTATTTCACTTTGGTAGTGGGAACAACCACCAATTCGGTTTCATGACAGGCACGGGGGTTCACCAAACAGGATGCCCGCTGATTCTTGAATACCTGGTCGAGGCAAGCCTGATTGCAGGCGATACAGGTATTGATTTCGTCTTCGCGCAGCTCCGCTGCTTTTCGCACCCACTCCGGATCCGCCAGGAATGGCCGCGCCATGGAAATCATATCGGCATCACCGTCGGCCAGAACTTTCTCAGCCACCGACGGCATATTGATGCGATTGGTAGTGATAAGCGGAATCTTGATCTCGTCTTTGATACGTCGGGTGACCCAAGTATAGGCGCCGCGCGGCACCATGGTGGCGATCGTGGGCACATGTGCTTCATGCCAACCGATGCCGGTATTGACAAGCGTAGCCCCCGCGCCTTCCACCGCTTTCGTCAGCGCTACAATCTCCGGCCAGCTACTGCCGTTTTCCACCAAATCCAGCATGGAAAGCCGATAGATGATGATGAAATCATTCCCAACTGCTGCGCGGATCTGACGCACGATCGCTACTGGCAAACGCAGGCGATTTTCGAGGGTGCCACCCCATTCATCGGTACGCTGATTGGTACGCGGAACCATGAACTCGTTGATGAAATAACCTTCCGAACCCATAATTTCAACGCCATCATAGTCCGCTTCACGCGCCAGTTGCGCGCAACGCACGAAATCACGGATTTGCTTTTCGATACCGCGTACGCTCAAGGAGCGTGGCGTAAACGGGGTAATGGGCGACTTGAGAGCGGATGGCGCGACCGAGAATGGATGGTAGGCATAGCGGCCAGCGTGCAGGATCTGCATACAGATCCGGCCGCCTTCAGCATGCACTGCGTGTGTAACCTTTTTGTGCCGCGAAACTTGCCAACGACTGGAAAGCCTGGACGCAAACGGCGCCAGCGAACCGCGGCGGTTAGGTGCGATGCCGCCGGTAACTATCAGCCCCACGCCACCGCGCGCGCGATCAGCAAAATAGACTGCGAGCTTCTCATAGTCGCGCGCGCGGTCCTCGAGACCAGTGTGCATGGAACCCATGAGTACGCGATTGGGCAGCGTCACGAAGCCGAGCACGAGTGGCGCCAATAGATGCGGATAAGCTGAAGTCATTCGGACTAATGATATGCGTGGAATGGTGATACGCGCATCTAATGGTTATTCCGCCCATAGGCGCAACAGATTTGCATGGATCTTGTTGGCCAGTCGCGCCTCGCCAGACTGCGGTGCTATATCCTGTACGGCACGCGCCAGCTTCATCACATCGGCCAACAATTCCCGTTTGCTCTCCTCGCGAATGAAACTCTGAATAGTAGCAATGGCTGCCAGACGTGTGCCGCGCGTTACGGGGTTGGCACGGTGCAGCTGGCCGGCGGGGTAAACGATAGCCTGATTTTTCTGCAGTTTGATGGTCTGAGCGCCGTCAACGGATTCCACCACCAGTTCACCGCCGTCGTATTCCTCGATTCCGCTCAGAAAAAACGTCATGGCTAAATCCGTACGAATCTTACTGCCCGCACTGCCCACCAGAGAAAAGTCCACGTGGTCTTGGTAATACATGCCCACATCGTAGCGATTGAACATAGGTGGCATGATGTGTTTTGGCATCGCCAGAAACTGGAAGACCTGATGTCGCGCCAATGCTGCGAGCACCGTATTCTGCAGACCGGGAAGTGCCGCATCCTCTTCGGATATCTGTAAATTCTGCTTGCGACTCCGGGAGCCCTCGCCGGCAGACACTGCACCAGGCACATATTTTGCCTGTTCTGCCGTGCGGCGGACTGCGGCAAATTCCTCTGGGGCTAGAACATTTTCCAGGACAATCAGCATGCGCGTTCCTGCAGGTAATCTAGTTATCAAACCCTATCATACGCGAGCATCTACAGCCCGCCACAAATACCAGCTAGCGACCGAACGGTAAGGCATCCACAAGCGTCCGGCACGCAGCATCGTGACAGCCGCTGGCAGACGCTTCATGTGATATGCCCGTTGAAATCCCTTGCGAATACCCAGATCGTCCAGCGGCAGCACATCCGGCCGTCCCAGTGTGAAGATCAGCAGCATTTCCACCGTCCAGCGGCCCACGCCGCGCACGGCTGTTAGCCGTTCGATGATGTCTTCATCAGACATAGCTTCGAGAGTAGAAAAATCCGGCACGGTGGCGTCCAGAGCCTTGGTGGCCAGATCTCGTACCGATAACATTTTGTTGCGCGACAGGCCAGCGACACGCAAGCTCGCTTCCGGCACATCCAACAAGCGCTCCGGCGTCAGGCCCTTTGGAAACAGATCGAGCAGCCGCGAGTGAATTGTGGCTGCCGCTTTACCGGACAGCTGCTGATACGTGATGGCGCGTAACAAAGCCTCGAATGGGCTGCCTGCAGGGCGTACGCTAAGCCTCAATGGACCAAGCTCGGATATGAGCTTGGCCAGACACGGATCAGCACGCTTGAGATGACGAACTGCCTGCCGCGCATCGAACCCCAGCGAGGCAGCACTCACCTTCTACAACCGCTCGGGTACTTGCCTGGTAGCTTGGCCACTTGAAATGCGATAGTCATCAGCGCCACTCTAATACATATATTAGGTAGAATCATCGCACACCCGAGGAATACCCGTGCAAACGCAAAAAGAACTGATTGCCTCGCTGCTCGCAGCATTCGAGAAGGAAAGTGACATCAATCTGCACGAGTACCCTATTCAAGTCACCTACCACACTACCCTACGGCTCGAAGGCCAAGTAGCTAATATCATCGCCAAACGCAAAGCTCACCGTATCGCCCAGCAACTCTCGAGCTTGTCCGGCATCGAGGACTTTCTACGTCTGCGGCCCGGCGAACAGCGTGTCGGCAAGGCGCTACAGGATGCGGCTCTGGACGCGCTGTCTCAGGAGCCTGCTTTTCGCGACATTCGCGTGTACGCAGCGCAAGCTACCCCGCCCAGTATCGGGCAATGGATCAGCATAGTCACAGATGGCTGCGTGGTACGTCTCGACGGCCAAGTAGGCAGTCTATCCCACCGCCGCCTGGCCGAAGTCATTGCCTGGTGGGTGCCAGGCAGTTGCGATGTCCAAAATCATTTGCGCGTAAAACCAGCGGAACAGGACAATGATGATGAAATAACCGATGCCATCCGCCTGGTGCTGGAAAAAGATCCCATGCTGCATGCGGAGTACATCAGCGCTAATACCCGCGAACGCGCGGTTACTCTGGAAGGCTATGTGCATAGCTTGGAACAGCGGCGCATGGCGGTCTATGACTGCTGGTATGTGCCAGGCGTGCATGATGTCCAGGACCATCTGCGTCTGCAGCAATGATTCCTCACCGACAATGACTTGCTTGAACTGGTCACCTGCTCCACACACACAATGAAGAAACTCGTCGGCGTTCTCTATACCCTGTTGCCGGAAATAATTGTGTTTGTGATGGCCGCAGTGCTGGCACAATACTCAACTGGTTTTCCCGACACGGGCATCCTAGCTACAGAATTGGTGGCACTGTTTATCCTGCTGGTCGCGCTGACCCTGAGTCTGCAATTCAACCGCAGTCGCATGTTCTTTGCATTATTGACCATCCTGATTGCATACGGTGCCTTGCTGCTGCGAGCCGGCAGCCATGACGACTTGAACCGGCAGATCCTGGCCGGCAGTCTGTGTCTGTTTTTGCCCCTCAACCTGATTTGCGCACACGCCCTGGCGGAGCGAGGTGTCTTCACACGCTACGGCGCGTGGCCATTTATCTGGTTGTCACTGGAGATCATGTTCGTCGCGGCACTACTGGGCACGCATGCCGAGATCGTAGCCAATGCCTTATTTGTGGAATTCTTTAAGTGGCCGATGCTGGAGGCCACCGGAATCAGTCAACCAGGATTACTGCTGCTGGCAATCGGTCTTCTATGGCTCAACGATCGACTGATCCGCAGGCACAGCGCGGAACTGGCTGCATTTTTTTTCTCTCTGGTGGCAGCAGCAATAATGCTGCATTCAAATCAGCCGGCTACACAGGCCATGTTTGTTGCAGCTACCGGCCTGGCCTTCTGTATAGCCATCATTCTGGAATCCTGGAGTATGGCCTACCTGGATGAGCTCACGAGTCTACCGGGCCGGCGAGCACTCGAGGAACAAATGCGCCAACTGGGCAACCGTTACGTAATTTCCATACTGGACGTGGACCATTTCAAGAATTTCAACGATACCTATGGCCATGATGTAGGCGACCAGGTGTTACGTCTGGTGGCCTCGCGCCTGCAGGCGCGTACTGCCGGCGGCAAGGCATTCAGATATGGTGGTGAGGAATTCGTCCTGTTGTATCCCGGCAAGAACCTCAAGGAGGTGTCATCTGTACTGGAAGCACTGCGTGCTGAAATCGAAATCTCCGGATTCAATCCGCGTCGCGGGGAGCGCCGTAGCGGCACCGATACTGCTGATACAACAGACAACGAAACTCCATTACGTGTGACCGTGAGCATCGGCGCCTCGGACTGCAATGATGCCAGGAAGGATCCCTGGAGCGTGTTGAAGACTGCAGACCGAGCGCTGTATGCAGCCAAGAATACCGGACGCAACCGGATCTGCTTGGACGGCATCTGATTGCCATGTACCTGAGCCTCAGCACTTTGTTTGGCATCCTTGCGCTCGCCGTCATTGCGGCGTTTGCCTGGTTCTGGAACGACAGCCTGCAAGCCCGCGAGCGTATGACGGGCGCATGCGCACGCATCTGCGAAGACATGCACTTGCAGTTTCTGGACGAAACCGTAGCCTTGGCGCGCCTGCGGCTAACACGCACGGCCAATGGCGGATTGGCCTGGCGGCGCTTATATGTATTTGAGTTCAGCGAATCCGGGTCCGACCGCTGGAAGGGCCGTGCCCAGCTCACGGGTCGTCGCGTGGATTCCGTACAACTGGATAATCCCCAAGGCGTGACCATCCTGAGCGGTGCAGCGCCCGCCACCGCCACTATCACCCCTTGGGGTCAGCATCGCCCCGATAGTGAGGACTACAAGCGCCTACATTGAGGTTGTTCCGGCGCCCCGGGTCGTCTAATATCCAGCGTCTCTCGAAAGCACCCAATCGAATCACAACTTCAACCAGCGGAGTTACCGAAATGGCGGGTCCTACCAAACTCAGACGTGATGCCGGTGTCATCGGGCTTTTGTATGCAAGCTTGGGCGCGATGATCGGTTCGGGCTGGCTATTCGGGGCGCTGCACGGCGCTACGACCGCTGGCCCGTTGAGCGTATTCTCGTGGGTAATCGGCGCCATCGCAGTGCTATTTCTGGCCTTTGTGTTTGCGGAACTATCCACCATGTTCCCAAATTCCGGGGCGCTGGTGCATATGACCCACGTCAGTCATGGCGATCTGGTAGGCAAAATCTGGACCTGGATCCTGTTTTTGGCATTCGTGTCGGTGCCGCCAGTTGAAGTCATCTCTGTGGTCACTTACGCCGACAACTACATACATGGGCTTATCAATCCTACCACCCTAGCCATGACCCATCTCGGCACTGGAGTCGCGATCATTCTCTTAGCCATCGTGGTGGCGCTCAATTTTCTTGCGATCCGCATCGTGGTCGCTATCAACAGTGTCGCGACTTGGTGGAAGCTAGCTATCCCTCTGGCCACCATCGGCATTCTGATGGCCTACTCTTTCCACCCCGGCAACATGACTGCGCACCTTGATAGCACGCCAATCAGCGGGATATTCACGGCGGTCGCCACCGCTGGTATCATTTTCAGCTTCCTCGGATTCCAGCAGGCCATTGCGCTTGCCGGCGAAACACGGCATCCCGGAAAATACATCCCAATTGCACTGATCGGCTCGGTGATCATCTCCATGCTGATTTACATCGGCTTGCAGCTATCTTTCGTCATCGCTCTTAAACCTACAGACATCGCCCAAGGTTGGGCGCATTTGCAATTCAGTGGCATTGCCGGGCCTTTAGCAGCTATTGCGGTTGCGGTGGGTGCGTTCTGGTGGGCAGTCATACTGTATGTTGATGCCTTCGTGTCCCCCATGGGCACAGCTTTCATCTACGCAACCGCTAGTCCACGCATCATCATGGCTGCAGGTGAAATGGGTAATGCACCCAAGCAGGTAGTCAAGCTGAACAAAAGCGGCGTGCCGTGGATCGGCTTGGTGGTCACTTGGGTCGTAGGTGTAATTTTCTTCTTTCCGTTTCCCTCATGGGAAAAGCTGGTAAACGCTGTTGAACTGATCACCGTGCTTTCCTATTGCATCGGGCCAGTGATCCTGCTGCACCTGCGTCGTGCTTTGCCTGACTATCAGCGACCCTTCAAATTGCGCGCGGTAAACCTGGTATCCATCATCGCCTTCATCTTTTCCAACTGGATCATCTACTGGACCGGTTACAGCACGGTAAAAATTCTCTTTGGCCTAGTCACAGCGTACGTAGTTCTGTACTTGACTTGGTATTTCATCAAGCGTAAGCCGCTGTCGCAACTCGGCTGGCAGCAAGCCTGGTGGTTGCTGCCCTATTTTGTCGGCATGTGGCTCATCAGTTGGTTTGGTCCTGCCAGCAAGCACATGGGCGGCATTGGGTTGATCGGATTCTTCACCGGCATGTGGATACTGGTGATCTTCAGCCTGGTGATCATGGTACTGGCACTGATGTGCGGTCAGAACGCGAAGGTTGCTCAGCAAGTCGCCGACCAAGTCAAAACACTGGGATCGCGTGGTGTCGATAGTCATAAAAGCAGCTATCAGGGGGCGGAAGAAGCCACCTTCTAACACTGCCGTTTGCCAGTTGATGGAGTAGTCTGATGGGAACGTCGGCCTTGAGAGCCGCCGTTTTCCTTTCACTCACTCAGTGCACCGCGGCGCAAGCGTTTCTTATTGCTTTGCCGGCGTTTCCCATCGAGTCTTCGCCGCTTCGAGGCGCGGGTGGGCCGGGTGGGTTTGCGTGGTTTTGGCATCTCGGCTGCCCGGCTGATCAGGTCGGTCAACCGCTGAATGGCGTCTGCGCGATTGCGCTCCTGTGTGCGGAATCGCTGCGCAAAAATTATCAGCTCACCTGCGGTCGTGATGCGTCTGCCCGCAAGCCGCATCAGGCGTATCTTGACTGGTTCAGGTAACGACCGACTGCGAACCACGTCAAAACGCAATTCCACTGCGGTCGCCACCTTGTTTACATTCTGTCCACCCGGCCCGGAAGCGCGCGTAAAGCAGAATACCAGCTCGTCTTCATGAAGAAGTATATGGGGCTTAATTACGAGCATGGGTTGGGGTGAAAGCTAAGCGCCTGTTTCCATCTCGGCGATTCGTCCGAGATCTATGCTGAATTCTTTGGCATCTACCACGCGTTTGATGGACCACTTCGGTTCGCCACCCTTCACCGCCGGCGTGGCCAGGTTGACCAGTGGGCGGCGGTCGTAGGGTTTGCCCTCGGAATCGCGAATCAACATGACAACGGGGCGCAGACGGCTGGTCGGATTAGTTGACATGACGATACCCAGAATACCCTTATTCAGTTCCACAAGACTGCCGATGGGATAGATGCCGATGCAGCGGATGAATTCCTGCATCATGTCTTCCCCAAAATCCCGTGGCGCCCAGTGGAACATCATATTCAATCCCGTATGCGCAGGGATGCCCTCGTGATACACACGATTGCTGGTAATGTCGTCGTAGACATCCGCAATCGCCACAATGCGGACGTGCACCGGGATCTCATCATCTTTCAGGCCGAATGGGTAACCTTGACCGCTGATCCTCTCATGGTGCAATTGCACGATTTCGAGACATTTCTCCGAAACATCCTTGTGCTTGCGCAGCAGGTTGAACCCATCCACAGGGTGTTTCTTTACGATATCGAACTCATCTTCACTGAGGAGGCCGGGCTTGTCGAGAATTGCAACCGGCGTGCGCATCTTGCCGATATCATGCAAGAGCGCGCCGAGTGCCAACTCCACAATAGAATCCTTTGATAATCCCAGATGCATACCGAAAACGATCGACAGAATGCAGACATTGAGGCAATGGGAGGCTGTGTATTCGTGCTTGGTTTCAAGATTCGTGAGCCACAGTGCCGCCGCGGTATTCGCCATGGCCACATCCGCCAGCTCCAACGTCAGAATACGGGCTTCACGGGTATCAGCGCTGCGCCCGAAACGCACATCGCTTAATAGACGCTGCACATGCCGGTGCAGCTTGCTGCGGCTCGTAAGCACCTTGCGCAAGTCGTGTCGAAAACTGTCCCGCCCCCGCCAGCCAAGTCCTGTCAGATCGGTGCGCGCCTGCGTCACGGTTACCGGTCGGGTGAAATCCCCTTCAGTGACCCTGTGCTCGGAATCAGTAACGTTCCAGGCGATCGTTTTTGCTTCGTCTATGCAAACGTATTCGCAGGTCTTCTGTAAGGTTGCCAACTGCTCCTGCGACTCGACCGGGAAGCCCTGGAATGGAAACGGGCTTTCCAGCCACGGCCGGTCCAGCTCCGTCACGTACATGCCTAACTGGAGCTCTGAAACAGGGATTTTCCTCATGCTGACCATTATGCCAGCCACAGCCGCTGCCGGGCAGACCTGGTCAGCTGGGTGCATGAGAGGCTAAAAAACTCCATTACACAAGGGGTATCCCCTATCTAATAGGGTTTAGCCACGTTAAAATGCGCCGCTTTCGGCAGATCTGCCGCAGGGGGGTAGGGTCCAGATCCTCCCCGAGGGATCGCACAGAATTTAAGGGATTTTTGAACAACAAAAATCTGGTCGTCAAAGATACATAAAGCTGACTTTTGGGGTTACTACGTAGAGATGGGTTAGTGTTAATTTCTCAATCTAATCCCAAACAACAGCAGTTATTTAACGCTTAACCTTTACGGAGTGTATTCATATGAAACGTAATATCTTGATTGGTTTAGTTGCCGGTTCGCTGTTTGCGTTCGCCGGTATGGTGTCAGCCCAGGGTACCCCGGCCCAAGCCGGCGCCCAGGCTCCAGCCACCGAAGCGGCTCCCGCGAAGAAGGAAATGAAGAAAGAAACGACTAAAAAAGAGACTCATCATAAGAAGGCCTCTTCAAAAGAGACCCACAAGAAATCTTCGCATAAGTCAACTCATCATTCCAGCAAAAAGAAAAAGACCGAAGCCCCTGCAGCTCACACCAAATAAGTGTGACGCAGAACTAGCAGCGGCTATCGTATAGCTACTGTTTCTATAAAAAAGGCGCGGAGCGATCCGCGCCTTTTTATTCAATGAATAGCATCAATTCAGGGCTTTAAACGTCCCCACTGACGACCGTAATCCCATTGCGAATCACCCCCACCACTACGCCTTCCAGCATCAGTGTCGGGCTGCCAGCATCCACAATAATGGGCTGAAATTCAGGGTTTTCTGGCACCAGCCAAACCTGAGAGCCCTTGAGTCGGTAGCGCTTTACCGTCACCTCGTCTCCCACCCGCGCCACCACGATTTGCCCGTTGTAAACATCCGGGGAACGGCGTATCGCCAAAAGATCGCCGTCCAGAATGCCCGCATCGCGCATGCTCATGCCAAGTACGCGCAACAGATAATGAGGCTTGGGGTGAAACAGACCCGGATCAAGGCGGTAATGCCCTTCGACGTGTTCCTGAGCCAGAATAGGACTGCCCGCCGCTACTCGGCCGACTACCGGGAGACCGGGAGGATCGGTAAGACGGATTCCCCGGGCAGCGCCGGGCAGTAGCTCAATCATACCCTTTCGGGCCAAGGCGCGCAGATGGTCTTCGGCAGCATTGGCTGATTTAAAACCCAGTATTCTGGCGATCTCTGCACGCGTAGGTGGCATGCCCGAATCATCGATAACATCTTGAATCAAATCGAGAACCTGCTGTTGGCGTGCAGTTAGTCCGGGCATACCTATAACTCATGTACTGTAACTGCATACAGTATATGGGCTTCACAGGAAGGGGTCAATATAGTCATGCGGGACTAGTCAGTCACTGGCAACCACTCGCCGCGCCTCCCAATCATCCACTGCCCTGACCATGGTATGGGTGGCCTGTAACAGCAGCCGTTGAGCCGGCCCGGGCCGGCCAAGTTTGAGCTCGTTAAACGCCTGCTCCACATAGGCCTCTTGAGGCCCCAATACCCCTGCCTTCAAAAGTATCAGGTAGGCACTGGATAGTGCGTGCAGGCAATCTTCTACCTGAATCGGAGCCAGCTCCGTGCGCGTAAAGACCAGTGCGCACACCGCCATTGGGGTCGCCTCCACCGCCTCCGGGGCTGAAGCTGCCGGGAACTGGTCCTGGTACCCCAGATACGCGTGGGTGAGAGCACTCGTCATGGCCAACAATGCCAACATTGCGGCCATATCGTTATAAAGATCAGGATCGCCACGTTCCGCGGCGACTTCCGCGGCGGCTTTGAGTGCCGGCGCCGCCAACAGAGCGTATTCATCTGCTGTCAGAAGACCCTTGATATCGGATGCGTTCATAGAGGTACTGGGTGTGGCTACAGTCGGCGTTCTACCGTTACCGCCCCACTTCGCTGGTTTCAATGACTTCCTTTTCCAATTTAGCAGCCGCGATCCATTCCCGAATGGCCCGCAGGGACTGGACGGTTTCGAGGTACGACCTGGCGGTGCCATCGAGCTTGGTTCCATAGGTGACGAAGCGTAGCGCCACCGGAATGTACATGGCATCGGCGATAGAAAACCTGCCGAAAAGCCAGGGACCGTCCTGACCGTGGTGCTTCCGGCACTCACGCCAAAGCTCCGTCACACGATTTATCTCGGTCTCCAGCTCTGCCGACTCGTTCACATGCCGTCCGCTGGCCCGACAGTTGAATGGCATATTTTTACGGATGGCCATGAAACCAGAATGCATCTCGGCACTCACCGAGCGCGCTAGCGCCCGTGCAGTTGCATCCTCTGGCCAGAGCTTCGCTGCCGGAAGCTGTTCCGCCAGATATTCACATATGGCTAATGAGTCCCAGATGCCCAAACTGCCGTGTTTCAAGAACGGTACCTTGCCGGTGGGCGAATACTTCAGAATCGCAGGCTTGAATTTGGGAGTATCCATGAACAGCACGGTCTCCGTGAACGGCACACCAGTGTGTTTGAGCGCCAACCACGCGCGCAGCGACCAGGACGAATATACCTTGTTGCCGATAATCAGCTCAAATTTCTCCATGGGGACTCCGTGATTCAACGATTAACCGTACTCATGTCAGCATAACGATTGCCGGTGGCAATGCCGCGTGGAAACGCCGCATCGATACGCTGTAAATCGACTTTATCCAGCTTCACCCCTAGTGCCGCCACGTTCTCTTCCAGATATTTGCGCTGCTTGGTTCCGGGGATCGGCACGATGTCCTCGCCCTGCGCCAGCAGCCAGACCAGGGCGATCTGCGCAGACGCCGCAGCTTTCTCCCGCGCAATCTCATGCACGCGCCCGGCCAAATTTAGATTCTTCTGGAAGTTCTCTCTCTGGAAGCGTGGATGATTGCGCCGCCAGTCACCTTCCGGCAGGTCTGCGGGCTTCTGAAATCGGCCGGTAAGGAAACCGCGCCCCAGCGGGCTGTAAGCCACAAAGCCGATTCCCAGTTCACGCACAGTTTGTAGGATTTCATCCTCGGGATCGCGAGTCCATAGAGAGAATTCCGTCTGCAAGGCGCTGATGGGATGAACCTTGTGTGCACGTCGGATCGTGTTGGATGCGGCTTCCGATAGGCCGAGATAGCGCACTTTGCCACGTTGTACCAACTCCTGCATGGCGCCAACGG
The DNA here is from genome assembly GCA_050739415.1 of Gammaproteobacteria bacterium. Classification (GTDB taxonomy): domain Bacteria; phylum Pseudomonadota; class Gammaproteobacteria; order Natronospirales; family REEB76; genus REEB76. The sequence goes on from JBOIBD010000009.1 coordinate 15,183, forward strand.
TGTCCTCGATAGGAACTTTTATATCCACGCGGTGCTGGTAATAGAGATCAATGTAATCCACCCCCAAACGTTTAAGCGAGGCATCGCAGCACGCATGCACATATCCCGGCTGGCCATTGATGCCAAGAAACCTGCCATTAGCGGTGCGCTGGTTGCCAAATTTCGTGGCAATGACCACTTCACCGCGCCGCCCCTTGACAGCCTTGCCCACCAGCAACTCGTTTGTGAATGGGCCATACATGTCAGCGGTATCTAGAAAATTTACGCCCAAATCCAGCGCACGATGAATCGTGGCGAGGGATTCCGCCTCGTTACCTCCGACATAGAAATCCGACATACCCATGCATCCGAGTCCCAAGGCGGAAACCATGAGTCCCTGGCTGCCAAGTTTGCGTTGGGGCATCACATGATTCATGAGAACACTCCTATAGCAACAGCAGAAACTACAATTTTACGAACACGCCTATTCACAGTTTGGCGTAGCGCAAACGCAGCGCATTGGCTACTACCGATACCGAGCTGAAAGACATGGCTGCTGCCGCTATCATCGGCGACAGCAACAGTCCGAAGAATGGATACAACACACCCGCGGCGATAGGCACGCCCACGGAATTATAAGCAAATGCCCAGAACAAATTCTGGCGTATGTTGCGTACTGTTGCTTGCGACAGGCGCCGCGCCCGCAGGATGCCGCGCAGGTCACCCTTCACCAGCGTCACGGCCGCGGTCTCCATGGCGATGTCCGTGCCCGTGCCCATGGCGATACCCACGTCGGCTGCGGCCAATGCCGGAGCATCGTTCACACCGTCACCCGCCATGGCCACATGTCGTCCCTGCGATTTGAAGCGCCGGACCACCTCGGCCTTGCCGTCGGGTGAGATGCCAGCGATAACTTCATCAAGATCAAGAACGCGTGCCACTGCGCGCGCCGTGGCTTCATTGTCGCCCGTCAGCATGACTACGTGCAGACCGGCCTTTTTAAGGCCTGTGATGGCTTCGGTGCTGGTAGATTTTACGGGATCAGCCACGGCAATGAAGCCCGCAAGCGACGCGTCCACCATCACAAATATCACGGTTGCTCCGCTTTCACGCAATACCTGTACGCGCACAGCCACTGACGCCAGGTTCACCTTCAGTGCGGCCGCCAGTCTTTCATTGCCAAGCGCCACTGGTTTGCCATTTACCTCGCCTTTGATACCTTGGCCTGTGAGTGATTCAAACTCGTCGACTTTGTGTAAAGGAAGATTCCGTGCTCCGGCAGCCGTCACGATCGCAGCCGCCAGTGGGTGCTCGCTGCCGCGCTCCAAACTTGCCGCCAGTGACAGCAATACATCTCCACTCAAACTCGCCATAGATTCCACCGCTATCACTTTCGGCTTACCTTCCGTGAGCGTGCCGGTCTTGTCCAACAGCAGTGTATCCACTCGTCGGAGAGTTTCCACCGCCTCCGCGTTGCGAAACAGCACACCACTGTGCGCGCCTTTGCCCATAGCCACCATGATGGACATGGGTGTGGCGAGTCCCAGGGCACAGGGACAGGCGATGATCAGTACCGCCACTGCGTTCACCAGCGCATGTGCAAAAGCCGGTGCCGGTCCGGCGAGATACCATGCAACAAAGGTGAGAACGGCGATCAGGACGATGGCCGGCACAAACCAGCTCGCCACTGTGTCGGCCAGAGATTGAATCGGCGCGCGGCTGCGCTGAGCGGCAGCCACTTGTGCCACGATGCGTGCGAGCAACGTGTCGGCGCCCACCTTTTCGGCGTGCATAATGAAGCTGCCGCGACCGTTGAGCGTGCCGCCTACCACCTGGTCGCCAGGATGTTTTTCCACCGGCAGCGATTCGCCGGTGAGCATGGACTCATCCACGGCACTCGTCCCTTCCACCACCACGCCGTCCACCGGCAATTTTTCGCCGGAGCGCACACGCAACCGGTCACCCACGCGCACTTCCGCCAGTGCCACATCCTGTTCGCTGCCATCAGCGCTGATACGGTGAGCGATGGGCGGTGCCAAATCCAGCAGTGCTCGAATGGAGGCGGAAGTGGAACGGCGTGCGCGCAATTGCAGCATCTCGCCCAACAGCACCAGGACGACGATGACCGCAGCAGGTTCGAAATATACTGGCAGCGTGCCGTCCGCCATGTAAAAAGTCGCCGGGAAGATTCCCGGGAACAACAATGTGAATACGCTGTATAGATAGGCTACCGCCACGCCCAGGCCAATCAGCGTGTACATATTGAGACTGCGTTTCACAAGTGAATGCCAGGCGCGCACGAAAAACGGCCAACCGCCCCAGAGCACCACCGGCGTCGCCAGCAGGAATTCGATCACGTTCCAATCCAGATCCGGGAGCTTGTACAGCCACAGCCGCATGAACAGTTCGCGCATGGCAACGATGACCAGCGGTACGCTCAACACCACGCCGACCCAGAAGCGACGCGTCATGCCGCGCAACTCCGGGTCGGCTTTCTCTTGCGCTTGCGGTAACACGGGTTCGAGCGCCATGCCGCAGATGGGACACACACCTGGTTCGTCGCGCATGATTTCGGGATGCATCGGGCAGGTCCATTTCTGCGCCGCCTGTACCGGAACCATCGGCTCCAACGTCATCCCACATTTTGGACAAGCGCCGGGATGATCCTGGATCACCTCGGGATGCATGGGACAGGTGTAGCGTGCCGGGTTCGTGTGTGCGTCAGCAACAGAAGCATGCTCCCGGCCATGATGGGTGCATAAAACGCGTGAATGATCCTCCATGGAATGCCTCCTGATCCCGGGTCAATAGATAACGGGAACTTCATTTACCAAAGCGTTTGAGGATGTCATACAGCTCGGTGAGTTTCGCCTGGCGTTCGGCGTGATCACCGCATTCGATGGCGCCCGCCACACAATGTTCGATATGGCTTTTAAGGATGCCTTGCTCTACACCGCGCAAGGCCGCCTGCACGGCTCGCACCTGCGTCAGGATATCGGCGCAGTAGCGCTCCTCTTCCACCATGCGGACGAGGCCGGCGATTTGGCCGTGAATGCGCTTCAAGCGTGGAAGCTGGGACTGATGGCTGGGGTAGGGCATGCCATATACCATACCCCCCTATAGTATTAACATCAAGACCAGATAAAATGCATCAGTAGAAAGCCTTCATATTCAATAACTTGGGCTTTGACCAGCAGATAAGACCCGAAACTACTGTGTTCTTCGTCCTTAGTGCCTAAGGTAAGCGGGCTTTCGCAGGTGCCCCACGTCCCGTTTGAATGTGCTATTGCGCGTCATGCGCAATTCTGCGCATCGGTTGTCATCAACATTCAGTGACGTTGACCGCCAAACCGCCTAGCGAGGTCTCTTTGTAGATGCTGCGCATGTCATGGCCGGTCTGGCGCATGGTAGCGATAACCTGGTCCAGAGATACGTGATGTTGGCCGTCGCCGTGCATGGCGAGGCGTGCCGCGTTGATGGCCTTGATTGAACCCATGGCGTTGCGCTCGATACAGGGGATCTGAACCAGACCGCCGACCGGGTCACAGGTCAGCCCCAGGTTGTGTTCCATACCGATCTCGGCGGCATTCTCGACTTGCTCATTGCTGCCCAGCATCGCTGAAATCAATCCACCCGCTGCCATGGAACAGGCCACGCCCACTTCACCCTGGCAGCCCATCTCGGCACCGGAAATCGAAGCATTCTGCTTGTAGAGCATACCAATACCAGACGCGGTCAATAGGTAACGCAGAATACCTTCTTCGTCCGCGCCATCCACGAAACGCAGATAATAATGTCCCACCGCCGGGATGATGCCCGCCGCGCCGTTGGTAGGCGCGGTCACCACCCGCCCGCCGGCGGCATTTTCTTCGTTCACCGCCAGTGCCCACAGGTTCACCCAGTCCATCGCCTCCAGCGACGTAATTTTCTTCTGCTGCATGAGAACGCTGGCCAGCTTGGGAGCGCGGCGACGCACGCGTAACCCGCCGGGAAGTTCGCCCTCCTCGCGCATACCGCGTGTCACGCAATCCTGCATGACGCGCCAGATTTTGAGTAAGCCGACACGTGTCTGTGCTTCCGGACGCCAGGCGTTTTCATTTTCAAGCATCAGTTGATCTATACGCAGATCATGCTGCCTACACAGCGCCAGCAACTCTGCCGATGAACCGAATACATACGGCAGCTTTACATCCAGCGCAGCGGCATCACCTTGTTCGTCGCTGCCGCGGATAATGAAACCACCACCAATGGAATAAAATTCCTCCTTCAGGAGAACCTTGTCACTGGCATCAAGCGCTGTAAAACGCAGGCCATTGGAATGTTTTGGCAGCACCTGGTCCTTGTGGAACAGCAGGTTCATGGGTTCGTCAAATGTGATCTCACGCTTGCCAAGCAGGTTGACCTTGCCGGTGTCGCGTATCTTCTTGAGTCGCGTGCCGATGTCATCGGGGTTCACCTCGTCAGGTGTTTCACCCTCCAAACCGAGCAGCACCGCGCGGTCTGTACCATGCCCCTTGCCGGTCAGGGCCAATGAGCCGTAAAGATGCGCCACCACTTGCTCGGTCGTATCGAAGAGTTTCTTCTCTTCAAGGTCCAGTAAAAACTGGCGTGCAGCGCGCATGGGTCCCACGGTGTGGGAACTGGACGGTCCCACACCGATTTTGAACATATCGAAAATACTTATAGCCACTGAATACTCCAGGTGACTCTTGGTGCCGAGTGCTGCGTGCTGTGTGCTGCGTGAAATGCAACATACGCACTTTTCGCATCTGACACGCAGTACCCAGCACGCAGCACGGTTATTCTTCCCCCAGCGACAGCAGTGTGGCATTGCCACCCACCGCTGCCGTGTTGATGGTTAGCGTGCGCTCGGTCGCGAAACGCAACATATAATGCGGGCCGCCCGCTTTCGGCCCGGTGCCGGATAGGCCCTGACCACCGAATGGCTGCACACCTACGACCGCGCCGATCATATTGCGGTTCACGTAGGCATTGCCCACACGCATACGCGACTGGATATAGTGTGCGGCGCTGTCTATGCGTGTATGAATACCCAGAGTCAGACCGTAGCCGGTGTTGTTCACCGCATCGATTACCTGGTCCAGATCCCGCGACTTGAAGCGCAACACATGCAGGATGGGGCCAAAGACCTCGTGCCTAAGGATATCGAGACTGCCGATCTCCACCGCCAGCGGCGCGACGTAGGTACCGTGTGCCGTGAAGGTTGGTAATTCAAGTTTACAGATAACTTTGCCTTGCTTGGCAATCCAGTCCTCGTGTTCGTTTAGGGTCTTTTTGGCTTCTTTATCTATCACCGGCCCCACATCGGTTTGCAGCAGGCCGGGGTCACCAATACACAACTCCTGCATGTAACCCTTGAGCATCTCGATGACGCGCGGGGCAATCTCTTCCTGCACGAACAGCACACGCAGCGCGGAGCAACGCTGGCCAGCGCTGTTAAACGAGGATTGCATCACGTCTTGCACCACCTGCTCAGGTAGCGCGGAACTGTCCACCAGCATGGCGTTCTGGCCACCGGTCTCGGCGATCAACACCGGGATAATACCGTCGCGATTGGCAAGAGTTTGATTGACGACCTTCGCGGTTTCCGTGGAGCCGGTGAATACCACGCCGGCGATGCGCGGATCCGCGACCGCGTGCTGACCCACGACTGAACCACGGCCCGGAATGAAGTGCAGCACCTCACCCGGAATGCCGGCTGCGTGCAGCAGGCGCACGGCGTGCGCACCGATGAGCGAGGTCTGTTCCGCGGGCTTCGCCAATACACAGTTACCGGCAGCCAATGCCGCGCTCACTTGTCCGGTGAAGATGGCCAACGGAAAATTCCAGGGGCTGATGGCCACGAACACGCCGCGGCCGTGCAGTGATAATTCATTGCGTTCACCGGTGGGTCCTGGCAGTCGCATAGGCGTGCCGAAATCGGCACGCGCACGCGCCGCATAGTAGTAAAGATAATCCACAGCTTCGCGTACTTCCGAAACCGCGTCGGGAATGGATTTGCCGGCTTCGCGCACGCACAGTGCCATGAGTTCCGGCGCATGCTCCTCAAACAGCCCCGCAGCGCGCTCCAGGATCGCGGCGCGCTGGTCTGCCGACGTCGCATCCCAGCCAGGTTGCGCCTTGACCGCCACGTCCACTGCCAGCTTGATAGCCTCGGCATCGGCCTCGTAGATCATGCCCACGGTCTGGCGATTGTCGGCGGGATTGAGTGAAGGCTTGGCCTTGCCGCTCAAGATCTTCCCACCCACCACCGGCGCCGCGCTCCATTCCTGCAGCATGGCCACGTCCATCTTTGCAGCCAGCGTATCCAACACCGCCACATCGGTGAGATTCACCCCGCGGGAATTACGACGGCTTGCAGCATAGAGGTCTTTCGGCAAGGGAATACGCGGATGGGGTTTCGCAGTCAGCGCTTCGACTTCTGCTATCGGGTCTGCGACGATGCTCGCAATCGGCACCTGCTCGTCGATGATGCGGTTCACGAACGACGTATTGGCGCCATTCTCCAGCAGCCGCCGCACCAGATACGGCAATAAATCCTCGTGGCTGCCGACCGGCGCATACACGCGACAATTCAGGCCGAGCTTCTTTTCCCCCACGACTTCGCCATACAGTTCCTCGCCCATACCGTGCAGGCGCTGGCACTCGAAATCATTATTGCCGCCGCTCATCTCCAGGATGCTGGAAAGCGTCTGGGCATTGTGGGTGGCGAACATGGGATACAACACCTCGCGTGCGGCGAACATCTTGCGCGCACAGGCGAGATACGACACATCGGTATTCGGTTTGCGAGTGAACACCGGATAACCATCCAGACCACGCTCCTGGGCGCGCTTCACCTCGCTATCCCAATAGGCGCCCTTCACCAGCCGCACCGGCATACGGCGCTTGCCGTTTTTCGCCAGCTCCATGAGCCAGTCCAGCACGCGGATGGTGCGCTTCTGGTAGGCCTGCACTGCCAGACCGAAACCTTCCCAACCCTCCAACGAAGGTGAGTGATATACCGCTTCGATCACATCCAGTGATAGATCCAGCCGATCTGCTTCCTCCGCGTCCACCGTCAGACCCATACAGTATTTTTTTGCGCGCTCCGCCAGCGCCAATAATTTCGGCACCAGCTCAAGCATTACCCGTGCGTGTTGTGCAAATTCATAGCGCGGATGCAGCGCGGAAAGTTTGACTGAGATACTTGGTGCAGCAAATACGCTCATACCTTTTTCGACGGTTGCGCCGATAGCGTCGATGGCTTTCGTGTAGTCCTCGAAATAGCGCTGCGCATCTTTGGCGGTCAGCGCCGCCTCACCCAGCATGTCGTAGGATTGCCGGTAGGCGCGGTATTCCTCGCTCTTGGCGCGCTTGAGTGCTTCTGCGATGGTTCGTCCCATGACAAATTGATGTCCCATGATGCGCATGGCTTGCCGAAACGCCTTGCGGATCACGGGTTCGCCCACGCGCGCCACCAGCGCCGCCATGTAGGTGGCAGGATTTTTTTCAGCGCGACTGTCGAGCTTGATGATCTTGCCGGTCAGCATCAACCCCCAGGTGGACGCGTTCACGAAGGTGGAAGGACTCGCGCCCAGATGATCCGACCAGTTGCCGGTGACGATCTTGTCGCGGATCAGCTTGTCGGCAGTGTCCGCGTCCGGGATGCGCAACAGCGCTTCGGCGAGACACATGAGCACCATGCCTTCCTGGGACGATAGGTCATATTCGCGCAGGAACTCCTCCACACCGCCCTTGTGCGTGCGATGCTGGCGCACCGCTTCTACCAGTTGGGTCGCATGGGCTTGGATGCGCTGCCGCGCGACTGTGTCGAGTGTCGCCTGCGGCAACAGTGCATCCACGCAACCGGTCTCATCCGCCAGATACAATGCATTGATAGCGGCGCGCAGCGGTTTTAGTTCGGGCCGCGGCCCGGCAAAAATGAAGCCCGCAGAGGCAGCGGTCTGGGAATCAGCCGGTTGAAACATGGATGCTCCGGAAATGGGATCGAGAAGCTGTCAGACCTCGGGTCTGAACGTACTATTTTACTGAATCGGCTGAGAAAATGCCTTGCTTGGCTAATCGGTTGCCGTCAGACAGTGTTGAGCCAGACGCTCATAAAATGGCCGGCATTGTTCCACCAGCCGAGCCTGAAAGGCGGACAGGTGCACGTCGTGTGGTTGATATGGTTCAAAGCCGGTGGAACGCTCTACCGCTTGGTACCAGTGCTTCGCCCAAATGCCATCGCTAGTACGGTGACCCGCCGGCCAGTGCAGCATGCGTTCGCTAAAGGTGATACCCAGGCGCGTACACAAAGCACGCAACATCCCGGCTGGATCTTTCAATATGTCGGCCGCATCCACCACTGGCGGCGGGGTCCCGTTATGCTGGCTGACATGTTCAAACAGGCGCGCCTGCTGTTCAAAACCCAGTTCCCACAAGGCCGCGTCCGGGCGTATCGCAGTGAAGGATGCGACCACTTCTTCGGGTGCGCGGATCAGGAAACAATTCACCAATCCAGAAAGCCAGTCCAGTGACATATCGGAAAGAATGTGCTGGGTCATGTGTTTCTGATACCAGATGGGTTTGCCGTCAGGAACCGGTCCGCTCAGTGACTTTGCCACGATTCGCCAATCGGTGGATTGGGAGGCGATAACGTCTTCACGCCCCGGATGCTCGGTTCCGGTCTTCAGCAGGTAATGCGCATAGAAAGGTTCGTCAATGACCGCTGTGTCGCCACGGTTCTCCCAAGCACGCATCATGGCCGTGGAGATATTGCGCGGCCCGGACCACATGGCGATACGCATGCCCGTAGTCACACGCGCGGACCCTTTCGACTCTCTTGTTTCACCAACTCTATATAAAGCTGTTGCAAGCGCTGCACCATGGGCCCGCGCTTGCCTTCACCGATAACGCGGCCGTCAATCTCGCACACAGGAACCAGACCAGCGAAGGTGCCGGTGACGAAGGCTTCCTCAGCGCCGTAAACATCCGTAAGACTAAAATCTTTCTCGAAAACCGGAATACCGTGCTCGCGACACAGCCGGATCACGTTGGCGCGGGTGATGCCGCCGAGGCAGTACTTGCCGGTGGAGGTCCATACTTCACCCCTGCGCACCACGAAGAAATGCGTGGAATTGCAGGTAGCCACGAAACCCTGTGGATCCAGCATCAGCGCTTCATCGTAACCGGCCTGACTCGCCTGGATGCAGGCCAGGATACAGTTCAACTTGGAATGACTATTAAGCTTCGGGTCCTGTACATCCGGTGGCCCGCGCCGCACGTGCACCGTGAATAATCGTATGCCCTGCTCAACCGTGGCCGGTAGTGGCTCCTTGTATTCTGGAATGAGTACGATTGTAGCGGACGAAATCACGAAGCGCGGGTCTTGATGCGGTGTCGCCTTCACGCCGCGCGTCACCATCAAGCGGATGTGCACATGGTCTTGCATGTGGTTGGCGCGTAGCACCTCTGTGATACGTTGCGTCAATTCAGCGCGCGTCAGACCGATATCCATATCGATGGCTTTCGCGCCCTCGTACAACCGGTCCAGATGCATCTCCAGAAATGGCAGACCGCCGTCGTGCAGACGCAGCCCTTCCCACACGCCGTCGCCTAAGACGAAACCACTGTCGAAAACTGAAACCCTGGCCTCCGCGCGCGGGAACAATTCACCATTGATGCTGATTTTGATATCCGCATTGCGCGGATCTTCGCGGTAATCGTGCGTGCCTTTGGACATGGGATTCTCCAGGAGCTGGATTATTGCAGATAGATAATAACCGAGCCTGACAGTGTGCCGCGACATTATGGGAACAGCGGCATTGTGGGAGCGGCGATATTCGTCGCGATTCTTGTTTATTCCAAGGCTCATCGCGGCCGGTACGGCCGCTCCCACAAGATTTGTATTCTGTAGGAGTGGCACACCTGCCGCGATTGCGCCATCACGTCTGCAAAGCGCCCCTGCAGGTAGAGCAGTGCCATTTCCTGATGGATATTCCGTTCCACCGTCTGCAGGGAGTAAGCTACCGCCCGGCCAAGGGGCTCAGGGCTAAACCATGAACGACCACACAAAGAAGAGCGATAAGGGCATTGCCGAGACGATGGCTCTGGATGAAGCCGGCAAGCATCCCGAGATGGCGGCGCGAGCAGCCATCTATATGGATGAACAGATTGCGCTTGCCAAAGCCCAGCAAGAACATATCAAGTCTCAGCAAGCTCAGCTTGAGCGCGAAGCTGCGCTGCACGATCTCCATGTCGAGAACCTGAGACTCCAGAGCCATACCCTGCGTGCCCAGCATCGGCAGTTGCGCAGCCAGCGTCTGCACGACCGCTTCCGCACCATCTATCAGACGGTGCTGAGCGTGATAGCGCTAGTAGTATTGGGCACAATCGTGTACGCGGTGTATACAGCAGCTACTGATCAATCAGTGGTGGTGAACCAGTTCCAGGTACCGCCATCGTTTGTCGCAGAAGGCAATAGCGGCACGGTGGTAGCGAGTGCGTTCCTGGACCAGTTGCAGATTCTGCAGTCCGCTTCGCGCAGCTCGCAGGCTACCCTAGCGTTGCAGGATGCCTGGAGCAACAACATCCGCGTGCAGGTGCCCGATGTGCACGTATCCTTGGGTGACATCCGCCACAGTCTGCATCAGTGGCTGGGTCACGAGATCCAGATCAACGGTGATGTGGTCGAGCAGGGAAACCAGATTATGCTCACGGTGCGCGGTACGAGCTTTGCCGCAAAGACCTTTAGCGGCAGCCCGGCAAACTTGCAAAAAATGTTAACGGAAGCAGCCGAATACGTCTATAGTCAGGCTGAACCCTATCAGTTCGCAACTTATTTGGAAGAGAACAATCAATACGGCCAGGCTATCCAACTGGTACAAGCGGCCTACCCGTCGGCTTCCAGCAAGGAGCAACCCTGGCTCTTGAATGCCTGGGGCAATGCGCTTTCTTTTCTAAATCAGAACGCTGCGGCCACGGATAAATATGAACAGGCCATCCACCTCGACCCGCATATCTGGACTGTTTATGGCAACATCCAGGATTCAGAAATAGCACTTGGCCAGGAAGAAGCGGCCTACCAGACTGGTCTGCGCCTGGAAAAGATGGCCCGGCGCGGTTCCTGGTCCGCCGTTCGTATGCCGGTACTTAATTATCTGGCAACTGATTACCTGAGTATGGATCTGCCGACGGAGCATCACGAGCTGCTGGCCGACGAAGCGACACACGGTGGCCAAGGCTCACAGTTTAGCCAAGATGCACCTCAAGATGCCGAGATGCTGGCACGCATGCACGCAGACAAGCAGGCGATTTTGACCCTGCAGACTTCGCCCGGTACGGGCAGCAATCCCTATGTGCTGGCAGAGACCGCGTTCGTGCAAGGTTTGATGGCTCTCAACCGACAGGACTACGCTCAGGCCGCGGCGGCTTTCCAGACGACCGATACGCTACTTACCCAGAATCCAGACCAGCAGGCTAACTTCCTAACACAACCCACATGTTATCTGGGTTTGGCCCTTGGGTTATCTGACCAAAACTCACAGGCTGATGCGGCGATTGCAAAAGGTGAACACGTTGTGGATTGCTACCGATTCAAGGGCGACATCGCCGACCATCGCGGCAACTGGGCTCAGGCGCAGCAAGATTATCAGGCTGCTGTGAGTCTCGCGCCGTCACTGCCGATGGCTTATCAAAGCTGGGGCTTGGCGCTGCTGCGGCATGGGAATTACAAAGATGCCATCGAAAAATTCCAGCAGGCCAATCAACGTGGACCGCACTGGTGCGATCCGCTGAAATATTGGGGCGATGCGCTGGCCGCGCAAGGTAACTACAAGCAAGCCATTGAGAAGTACGCAGAAGCGGCAAAATACACTCCCGGCTGGGGCGCACTTGAACTCACCTGGGGCCAAGCGCTCGACAAACTCGGTAGGCACCAAGACGCGCTGACGCATTATCAATCTGCGAAGAGTACTGACGAGAACCTGACTGCAGCCGAACACGCAACGCTCGCCAAGTTGCTCATGTAGGTTAGCGGTAAGTGCAACGAACCCCAACGGTTCTGCACCACGTCAAAGAGAACCTGAAGTACACCGACGATCTGTAATTAGAACCTATCGCAAAATCCCGTTCGCCCTGAGCGTCGTGCCACAGGCGCGAAGTCGAAGGGCATCAAGTACCTAAATTCCCGGTGTTTCGACTCCGCGGAGCTTCGCTCCACTACGCTCAACACGAACGGTTTTAAATTTCAAGATCAAGTTTGCTTAATAGACACTAGCTAATGCATGCGCCTGTAGCCATCTGATTAACGGCGTTGTTATTCAAAGATTCCTGATCACCGCATCCGCAAACTGGCTGGTCTTGACCTCTTTCGCGTTCTGCATCTGGCGTGCAAAGTCGTAGGTCACGATGCCGCTGGCGACGGTCTTGGCATAGGCCTTCTGGATCAAATCCGCCGCTTCACGCCAGCCGATGTACTCCAGCATCATTACACCAGAGAATAGCAGCGAGCCGGGGTTGGCCTTGTCCTGACCGGCATGCTTGGGCGCCGTGCCGTGAGTAGCTTCGAATACCGCCAGGTAATCACCGATATTGGCGCCGGGGGCGATGCCCACGCCGCCCACTTCCGCGGCCACCGCATCCGACAGGTAATCACCGTTGAGATTGGGCGTGGCCAGAACGGCGTACTCGTCAGGACGCAACAGCATCTGCTGGAACATGATGTCGGCGATCATGTCTTTGATGACGATCTGCTTGCCGGTCTTGGGATTCTTGATTTGCATCCAGGGCCCGCCATCCAGCAGGGTCGCGCCGAACTCTTCTTTCGCCAAGTCGTAACCCCACTGGCGAAATGCACCTTCCGTGTACTTCATGATGTTGCCCTTGTGCACCAGGGTCACGGAGCTGCGGTCGTATTCGATAGCATGTTGGATAGCTTTGCGCACCAGTCGCTTGCTACCAAACGCCGAGATGGGCTTCACGCCCAGGCCTGCGTCTTCAAAGAATTTCGCACCCAGTTCCTCACGCAGGAACTTGGCGAGCTTCTTGTTCTTGTCGGTACCGGATTGATATTCAATGCCGGCATACACGTCCTCGGTATTCTCACGGAAAATCACCACGTCCACCAATTCTGGTTTCTTGAGCGGCGAAGGTATGCCTGGATAGTGTTTGACCGGACGTACGCAGGCGTACAAATCCAGGTCCTGGCGCAGGGTCACATTCAGTGAGCGGAAGCCTCCGCCTATCGGCGTGGTCAGCGGACCCTTGATGGACACCACCAGCTCCTTGATGGCTTCCAGCGTCTCATCCGGAAAGAAATTTCCGTCATAGAGCTTCTGGGCCTTCTCGCCCAGATAAATCTCGCACCAGTGGATCTTGCGCTTGCCCTGGTAGGCTTTGGCTACTGCCGCATCCCAGATCTTGAGCGAAGCCGGGGTGATATCCACGCCGATGCCGTCGCCGATCACATAACCGAGGATCGGATTCTCCGGTACGGTGAGCTTGTTGTTCTTGACCGTAATTTTGGAGCCGTTAACGGGCAGTTTGACGTGCTTGTAAGCCATGGATGATTCCTTCTGGAAGGTACAAGTAACAGTTCGGTGGAGGCAGATATCCAACCAGTATTCTTAAATTTTCTTGTGGGAGTGGCGATACTCGCCACGATTGTCTTGCTGAATCGCGGCCGGGACGGCCGCTCCCACAATCTATGCAAAATTCAGCCCGTGAATTATACCGGAGTGTTTGAAATCACACTGCCCTGCACCGCCACTGTCCCGGAACGACCCGGAATCTCGCCCATGACTACTTCGCACACCGGGATGGATTTGCGATCCAACTTCGCTGCAAAATCGCGGGTGGCTACCAAGTCGTACCCTTGGCCTTTCCATCCAGCCAACAGTTTCTCGAATACCGGCATCAGCGCCATGCCTTCCAATTCCGCATGCAAGGTATAGACATGGCCATGCGACGGCGCAACCTCCGTCAATTTCAGCAGATGGTTCGCCACATTGGCCACTGTGATGCCGTTCACACCCACCAGTTCATCCAGCGTGGGTAACGTGCCAGGCAGTTGCAGAACCGTAAATGTACGCCCGCCCATCATCGGCATGAACGGCTGTGTGCCACGGGTATCACTGGCATACTCTAAATGGAACTGCTCCTGCAGCGCCAAGACATGCGGGTTGATCTGCCAACCGGCGGCACCGAAAGTCTTGGGTGCGCTGCCGAACACCTCACCGAAGCGTGCCACCGCCTGGCTGAATTCATGGGTAGTCCAGTCCGCATCACGCCTGGTCACAAAATCCTGCCAGCGGATATGGTCCCAGGTGTGGATGCCCACCTCGAAACCCGCATCCCGCACCGCACGCATGGCGCTAGCGCCTTTCACGCCGATATCCGGCCCCGGAATCAATACACCGTACATGAGGGTTTTCAGGCCGTAGTTGCCCGCGACATTGGTGCGGAACACTTTCTTGAGGAATCCCGGCCGGAAAATCCGCCGCAGCGCACGGCCGGTATTATCCGGCCCGAGGCTGAACAGGAATGTGGCTTGGGCGTCGCGTTTACGCAGTACTTCCACCAGCGCCAGCACGCCCTCCAGCGTGCCGCGCAGGGTATCCACGTCAATTTTGAGGGCAAGCTGCTTCTTGGCGGGCATCATGGCAAGCGGCTTGCCCAATATCCGGGGCGCCGGTGTTGGTGCGCAATGGCTACAATCAGGATTTCATTCTCACGCGCCTCATAGATCACCCCGAATGGAAACTGTGTGAGCCGGAATACGCGCGTACGACGGCTTAATGGATGCCAAGCATGAGGATACCGTTGAATGCGGCTGAGCGCAGCGCTTACCTCCTGCTCAAAAATTTCACCCAGTCCGGCGAGCTGTTCTTCGTAGTACGCAACCGATTCTGTCAATTCTGTGCTTGCCGGTTGAAGAAATCGAAGCTTCATTACGTCTGTTTTTTGTGCAGCCTGGGAAAAGCCTCATCGACGTCAATTGCCTGAATCTCTCCGCGATCATAAGCAGCAAGCCGCCGCTCCGCTTCTTCCGCCCATTGCGCCTGTACAGCTTCGTCAGGCTGGTCAAGGCTAGACAATAATTCATCCACCAGAGCGGCCCGATCAATGGCAGAAAGACGACGTGCCTGTTCAAGCAGAATTCTGGTTTGTTCCGTCATAACGTTGCTCTATTCATAAATTTCAGATGTTCTATGAAACCATAGAATACCTCAATCTGTGATGAATTACGCACTTCCCTGTCCCAATGCTGGTGCCATTGCGCAATTATCGCCATCAGACCATGTTTATTCATTATGATGTTTCAAGTTTCAAGGCCTGTTCCAGAACTGCATCAGGCTTGAGCACACCGCTTGCTACGGCACGTACGAATTCCTGGCTACGCCGCGCATGGATAGCGCTCAGAGCCATTCCAATCTGCCGTGCCACATACGCCAACAATTTACGGTCATCGGCGGCATAATGTTCACCCGGCCGGTTTGCACACACCAGTACTCCTTGTGTGCCCATAGGAAATGCATGACCGTCGGCGCCCAGTGCGCTGTGAATGTCTGACAAATCGATGTCTTTTTGACCAGAGCGTGCCGCCGCAAAAGCTGCATCATCAATCTTGACCGTCTCCGGATAGATGGCCTCGCCCTCGCGGTGTGCTACCCGATATTGGCCATCATTCCGCAGATACAAGGCGACACCGGGTGCACCCAATTTCTGATGAATGGTCTGAGCTGTCGCGGTCAGCAGTTCTTGAGAATTCTCGTAGCCGTCGCAGTGACGTGCAAAACGCCGCAGCGCTTTTTCTGCTAGATATTTTTTCCTGAAGAACACCCGCTCCACGATGCGGCCTGCATAGTTCTTCACTTGACCAAGCACGATGCCAAGCGCCAAAGGCACGACGATCTGCAGAAGCAGACTCGCGCTGGTGCCCAGCGCCGCGTGCTGGACAATGCTGTTGACTGCAGCCAGTATGCCAATCACAACCGCGGTTACCGAGCCGTACACCAGAGTTCGGTCAATGGC
>JBOIBD010000010.1:0-30628 GCA_050739415.1 Gammaproteobacteria bacterium
ACCGTCTGTTCGCGCCGCTGGTGCCCGGGTATCGTGAGCAGGCGCAAACTTGGGCGAGTGAGGCCTTGGGCCGGCCTGTGCACATCTCTTCGATGGGTGCCACGTGGGGTCTGTTTGGCCCCGAACTTATGCTAGAGAACGTTGGACTCCTGTCCCAGGATCAGCAACATGTGGTTATCACGGTGCGCGAGATCCGGCTTGGCGTCACGCCCTCGGCATTGATTCACGCTCAATTCTCCCATCCCAGCCGCATCATTTTGATCCAGCCGCAACTGACATTGGAACGCGAGACGAACGGTAGCTTTAGTGTCCTCGGCCTTGAAGGCAGCCTAGATATGAGCCGTGAACACATGGACTGGAGGCAGACGGTAGCGAGCGCGTTTGCACAGGATATGGAGCTGCTCATCCGTCGCGGTAAAGTGACGGTGATTGACCGGCATACAAACGCGGCCCGACTTGTATTCAGCGACGTCCGGCTCA
The DNA here is from genome assembly GCA_050739415.1 of Gammaproteobacteria bacterium. Taxonomy (GTDB): domain Bacteria; phylum Pseudomonadota; class Gammaproteobacteria; order Natronospirales; family REEB76; genus REEB76. The sequence continues at coordinate 481 of JBOIBD010000010.1, forward strand.
ATCTGGATAACAGTGCTGATACTCACCGGATTTCTGGACGAATGCAGATGCCGCCGCCACTTGGCCGCAGCCTGTCCTTCGCCGGACAGATCCGCGGTCTGGGCACGAAGCCTGACACCTGGCAATGGCAAGGCGATGTACAGGCGACCGCGCTCAATGTGCCACAGCTGCTTTTCTATTGGCCTGCTTACAGCGGGCGTTTCAGTAGTGGCACGCTGGATCTGGACACATCCGTATCCGGTGTGGGCACGGCTATAAATAATTTTCAAGCTGATGTAGATGCCCAGCAGCTCATACCTGCAGCGGGTTCCTCCGCTCGCAATGGGTTCACGCTGCTAGCCGGCCAGTTGAACTGGAAGCGCAGTGCTGACGGCTGGCTGTTGGCCGGCAGCAACCTGGAGTTACAGCATGATCAGGAAAGCTGGCCGTCTAGCAGTTTCACGGTGCAGTCCACCAAGGGAAAGGCTGGCAGCATCTCCTGGTCAGGAAACGTGGGTTTCCTGCGTTTTCAGGATATGGTGACGCTGGCGGCGTGGTTGCCGGCGGACATCTCACCGGACCGGCAGCGTCTGCTGCGTTTGTCGCCCAGCGGAGATGTCAGCAAGGTGGATTTTCGTGCCCACTGGAATGGGAAGGCCCTCGACACTTGGGTGTTGGCAGGCAGATTCAATCAACTGGGACTACGTGCGGATGGCAACATCCCCGGTTTCAGCGGTTTGAGCGGCACACTTTCGGCCAATCAGAATGCGGGCGGGTTGCAGCTCGCCAGCCGCAACGCCAGCGTGACGTTCCCGCATCTCTTTCGCGGACCGCTGGACTTCACCGCGCTAAATACCAATGTGCATTTCAATCACGATGCACAGGGCTGGCATTTTTCAATCTCGGATTTTTCCGCGACTAACCCGGACATTCAGCAGGCTACGGCACAAGGCAGTTTGTTGCTCCCGGCCGATGGCAGTTCGCCGGTGATCGATTTACAGGCCAAGGCACAGAATGTCACTACTCGCAACAAGTCGGTGTATTTGCCGGTGGGTATCATGCCCAAAGAAGTGGTGAGCTGGCTGGACAGCGCCATCGCCGGCGGCACGGTGCCTTCGGCCAACCTGGAATTGCGCGGGCGACTTCAGGATTTCCCGTACGACAAGGGCAACGGTTTGTTCGATATCCGTTTTCATCTCATCAACGGGATACTGGATTACGCGGCCGGTTGGCCACGGGTGCAAGGTTTGGAGGCTGATGTGGAGTTCAAAAACCAGGGCATGAGTGCCGTGGTGCAACACGGAACCTTGCTCGGTGATGATGTCAGCGGCGCTACGGCGCGTTTCGCGGATTTGCGTCAGGGCATCCTGGTCATCAAGGGCACCGCGCGCGGCAGCGCTGCGATCGCACTGGACTTCCTGCGCAAGGGACCGTTGAAAGAGAGCTTCGGTACTTCTCTCGACAGCCTTACCACCACGGGTCGCTGCGATGTCGACTTGAATCTGGTGCTGCCGGTGGAGAATGTCGAGACCTATACACTTGACGGCCGTGTCCGACTCCGAGAAGTGAATCTGGGCGTCGCCAGTCTGCCCAAACTGCAATTAAGCCGTCTACGTGGCGACGTGAAGATCGGTTCAAATGGTGTCAGCAGCGACTCACTGCAGGGTCTATTGCTGGGTAAACCTGTAACCATCCGTTTACGTCCAGATAAGGAGAGGACACAGGTCACTGTTGAAGGTGGTGTAGACGCATCTGTGCTATCGGCTGTCTTGCCGGGGCCGTTCCAGAAAGTTCTGAGCGGTGCTACCAGCTGGCAACTGAGTGGGCAAATTCCCGACCAGCCAGTGGCGAATCCCCAACAGCTATCACTCACCCTTACATCGGATTTGCAGGGGCTCGGTATCGATTTGCCGGCGCCCTTCGCAAAGACCGTCGCAAGCACCGCTCCCCTGCGTGTCAGCTTGGGATTTACCGGGGATAAACGGCTTGAGGTACAGGCGCGTTATGTGGATACGCTGAATGGAGAATCCCTTTTCATGGATGAAAGCGGCAGTTGGCGTTTCGACCGGGGTGAGGTCGTATTCGGGGGCGGCCAGCCCTCTTTGCCGGCGGATACCGGACTCATGCTCATCGGCAAGCTGGCGGAATTTTCGGTGGATGGCTGGAAGGTATATTCCGTCGAATCGGGTTCATCCGGAGGGGATTTTATACCCCCGTTCCTGCTGGGCGTGGATCTACAGATAGCGCGCTTCAGCGGTTTCGGTCAGACCATCGATGACCTGCATGTACAGCTTGCGCGCGAGACCAACGCCTGGACGGTACAGCTGATCAGCGATGCGATCGCTGGAAAAATAATTCTGCCTTATAAAGTGGACAATGTGCATCCGATAACCGCCGACATGCAGCGTGTAACCTGGATACACAAGTCCACAACCCTGAAAGCCCATAAGAATACCGCGGAATTCAAACCAGACGATGTGCCACCTATGCACATCACTGTCGAGCATCTGCGTGTAAATGATCTGAAGCTTGACAATGTACAGGCGCAACTGGAGCAAGTACAGGATGGCGTCACTCTCAAATCATTTTCCATTACCAACCCGGCTTTCAGTCTCACCAGTAACGGTACTTGGATCCAACAAACTGACGGCACGCAGCAGTCCACTCTCAATATGCAGATGAAAAGTAGTGACGTTGGTAAGACTCTGCAAGCTTTCGGTTATGCACCAGGAATCGATGCCAAGCAGGCTGAGTTTCAGGCCAATTTCTCCTGGCCGGATAGTCCGTTTGCCAATATTCCCCCGATCTTGAACGGCAAAATACACATCCAGTTGAAAGAAGGACGCCTGCTGGAAGTGCAGCCGGGCGCCGGAAGGTTATTTGGCCTGCTGAGCATCAATGCACTGCCGCGCCGGTTGTTACTCAATTTCAGTGATGTGTTTGGCAAAGGTTTCGCCTTCGATTCTATCGGCGGGGATTTCAAGGTCGAGCATGGTGATGCCTATACGACTAACATGGTAGTGAGCGCACCTGCTGCCGAGATCCACATGGTTGGTCGCATTGGCCTGGCGAAACACGATTTCGACGAGGCCTTGATCGTAGATCCCAGCGTGGGCGCGACTCTACCTGTGATAGGTGCGATTGCCGCCGGCAGCTTAGGGGTGGGTGCGGTGCTGTATGCGCTCACGGAAATATTCAAGAAGCCGCTCTCGGCAGTAGGCAAGGAACGCTACCACCTTACGGGAACGTGGGATAATCCGATACTAACCAAAATGAATGGGTCCAAGCCAGCAGCGCCTACTCCTCATTGATACCTTTGATCCAATGAAGCAGTTTTTGATTCTGATCTTATTTCTTGCCACCTTCGGTGTAACGGCCGCTGCACGCGCTGACAATTACACCATCACCGCCGACATGTGGATGCAGCCGCGCAGCGGTGAGGTCATGTTGCAGATGCCGCCGGTACGTGCCGCGGTGCAGGACTGGATGAAACACCCCGGCGCGAAACTAGCCATTCTGCATTCAGGCGACGACATGGGCAGTCTCTGGGCCAGCGAAGTCCAGGACTGGCTGGTGTCTCTTGGAATTCCCTCTATGGATATTATGAAGCAGGTGAGCGGTCAGGATGAAAATTCAGTAACGCTGTCGGTGGAGCCGTGAGTACGCACACAGTCGCAGCTTTGCAGATGAATTCCGTCGCGGACGTGCCTACCAATATGCGCGAGGCTGGCAAGCTCATGGCCAAGGCGGCAGCCCAGGGCGCGGAACTGGTGGTGCTGCCGGAGAATTTCGCGCTCATGGCGAAAACCGATGCGGAGCGCGTCAACGCGGGTGAACTGGATGGCAGTGGCACCATCCAGGATTTTCTCGCCGAGAAAGCCGCGAATCTGCACGTATGGATCGTGGGCGGCACCGTGCCGGTGCTTGCGGGCCATGACAAGGTGTACGCGCGTTGTCCTGTATACAACCCGAACGGTGAACGCGTCGCGTATTACGACAAGATTCATCTTTTTGATGTGCAGGTGAACACCGCCGGCGAAAAATATAATGAGTCGGCGCGCACCGAGCCGGGAAGTCGCGCCGTAGTGGTGGACACGCCGTTTGGCAAGTTGGGTTTGAGCGTATGCTACGACCTGAGATTCCCGGAACTTTACCGCGAGCTGACCGCACAGGGCGCCGAGTTGTTCAGTGTGCCGTCCGCGTTCACGCGTACCACCGGACAGGTGCATTGGGAATTATTGAACCGCGCCCGCGCCGTGGAAAACCTGGCCTTCGTCATCGCCGCAGCCCAGACCGGACTCCATCCCAGCGGCCGTGAAACCTGGGGCCATTCCATGATCGTGGATCCCTGGGGCGAGATCCTGGCGGAACGCACAGAGGATCCGGGCGTGGTGATGACTGTGATTGATACTGAACAGCAAGCACGGCTGAGAACCCGATTTCCTGCGCTGCAACACCGGCAGCTGGCTTGAAGTTTGTTTCGGCGTACGGGCTTGAAGTATTTACCCTCCCTTCAAACTTCTTGGAAAGTTCCACGTCTAATATTATTGTTTCTGAAGCAAAAAACCCACATATCTAATTCATCACATCTAGATGATCTGAACCTACCATGAACAACAGTATTCAAAATCCTCTTCAAATCGCTAAACAGAATTTGCTGACCACATCCGGCATGGACGAACAGCAGTTGAGCCGCGTGCTGGACCGCATTCTCGATTACAAGGTGGATAGCGCAGACCTATATTTCCAGGCCAGTCGTCATGAGTCCTGGTCACTGGAAGACGGCATCGTCAAGGAAGGTTCGCACAGTATCGAACAAGGTGTGGGTGTACGCGCGATCTCGGGCGAAAAAACCGGTTTCGCGTATTCCGACGAAATCGTATTGTCGGCGCTAACCCGTGCCGCCGACATGGCGCGCGCCATCGCCAAGCAGGGCGGACAAAATGGCTTGCAGGCTTGGCATGGTGGATCACCGCGTCAACTGTATCAGCCAGTGGATCCACTGCCTACGCTCAAGGATGCGGACAAGGTGAAGTTGCTCATGAGTGTGGACGCTGAAGCCCGGCGACTGGATCCGCGCATCAAGCAGGTGATGGTGAGCCTGTCCGGCGTACAAGACGTGGTGCTGATCGCGGCCAGTGACGGCACGTTCGTGGCGGATGTGCGGCCGCTGGTACGGTTTAACGTGAGTGTGATTGCCGAGCAGGACGGCCGGCGCGAGCAGGGTTATGCCGGCGGCGGTGCGCGCACCGGCTACGATTATCTTTTAGATTCCGGACGCGCATTGCAGATCGCACACGAAGCAGTGCGCACTGCTTTGGTGAATCTGCAAGCGACGCCGGCACCGGCTGGCAGCATGACAGTGGTCTTGGGGCCGGGTTGGCCGGGGGTTTTGCTACACGAGGCCATCGGCCACGGTCTGGAAGGGGATTTCAACCGTAAGGGCACGTCCGCATTCTCCGGCCGCATCGGCGAAAAGGTTGCATCCGAATTATGCACGGTGGTGGATGACGGCACGCTCGCAAATCGTCGCGGCTCTTTGAACATGGATGACGAGGGCACGCCCACGCAATGCACCACGCTCATTGAGAACGGCGTGCTCAAAGGTTACATGCAGGACAAGCTCAATGCCCGGCTCATGGGCGTAGCGGCCACCGGCAATGGCCGGCGTGAATCCTTCGCACATCTGCCCATGCCGCGCATGACCAACACGTATATGTTGCCGGGTCCGCACGATCCGCAGGAGATCATTCGATCAGTCAAGCGCGGCCTGTATGCAGTCAACTTCGGCGGCGGTCAGGTAGATATCACCAACGGCAAGTTCGTGTTCTCAACCAGCGAAGCCTACATGATCGAAGACGGCAAGGTCACGCGCCCGGTGCGCGGCGCCACGCTCATTGGCAATGGACCGGACGTGCTTACACGCGTATCCATGGTGGGCAACGATCTCAAACTTGATGAAGGCGTGGGCACTTGCGGCAAGGAAGGCCAGAATGTGCCGGTGGGTGTTGGGCAGCCGACCTTGAGGGTGGATGGATTAACAGTGGGAGGCACATCGTGAAAGATAAAACTTTATTAAATTCTACTGGCATTATTACGGTACTCTGCTATACATAAATGATTCTTGGAACCCATCTTATATCCTCAATCTGAGGATGGACTACGCGCAATAATTTATTCTTAGATTAAAAGTGCTGTATTCAAAGAGCGGGTTCACATTTCTCAAGGGATTTGAGTGTGTTGACGTACAAGGATCACATGCTGTTACTGCATGTTGGCGTTGTCTTTTGATGCAACTTTATCACTTTCGGGGGTAATCATATGTTTTCCAAGAACAATCTTGTCTCATTTATGGGTGGTGTCCTGGTAGTCTTGGCGGCGGTGGGGATTCCCTTGTCAGTCACGGCAGCGTCGGCGCCGCGAGTGGGAAGTGTGGAGGCCGGACCGGCCGTGGTGCAAGCTGCATCGCCATCGGACATCGTCAAATTTACCGTGTATCTGCCTTTGCGACATCAACAGGAACTCGACAATTTGCTTGCGCAGCTTCACGATCCGAAGTCATCCCATTATCAACAGTGGCTGCAACCATCTGATTTCTTGCAACGTTTCGGCCCGAGGCTGTCTGACCTGGCTGCCGTGCGTGCCGCGCTGATAGCTCGTGGATTCACGATAATCCAAAGCAACGCACATGGCATGCGTGTGCAAGGCCCGGTCAGCGCGGTGTCCAGCACCTTTAGCGTGGCTATCAACAGTCGCACTCATCATGGCCGCAGGCGTTTCGTCGCGAGAGGTGCGCTACAGCTCCCTGACGTGCTTACGGCGCTCAACGCACGGGTCATGGGACTTGACGCGATTCCGGAGCGCCAGGCGCACGTGTATGCATCCGGCCCGGCCCCTGCCAGCGATATCGTGGACAATCGGTACACTGCGACCGGATCCTATTGGTTCGATGACCTGAAGCAAGCCTATGACTATCCGGCTTACAGTAAGAAGACCGATGGCAAGGGTATCAATGTGGCTGTGCTCATGTCCGACCTGATCTTCCCCGGGGATGTCGATGCGGTCTTCAACCACGAGAACTTCACCGCCATCACCGGTCTGCCGGTACCATCGGTAACGACAGTGACGGTAGATGGTGGCGGTGTTTACAATGGCAATGGCTCGTTAGAAGCCAGCCTCGATGTGCAGCAGGTGCTAGGCGGGGCTCCGGGAGCGAACGTCACGCTGGTCAGTATTCCTGACCTGTCGGATCAAAGCATTATCGACGGTTATACCTACATCGTGGACTCGAACCAGTTCGATATCGTCAACTCGTCCTTCGGCGGTTGCGAGCTCGAGTACACACGCGCTTATAACGGCGGGGTGGATTACACGTATATTCTCCAGCAGTACCACGAGATCTTCGAGCAGGGAAATGCGCAAGGCATCACCTTTGTGGCCAGTTCGGGTGATCAGGGAGGCCTTTTGTGTCCGAGCGCGGATTATGGGAACCCAGGTGCCAGCCCGGTCTTCGTACCGGGTGTCAGCACGCCATCAGATGATCCGAACGTGACCTCTGTCGGCGGTGGTAATTTGATCACCGCCAACGATGGGACTCTCAACTCCGCCTATGTGAGAGAGAGCGCCTTCGCTGATCCAGAACTTCCATACGATATCTACGGGATCGGACAGAACGTTTCCGGCGGTGTCTGGGGTGCAGGCGGAGGTATCAGTTCGGTGTTCAGGAAGCCCCTCTACCAGTGGCTAGCCAATACCGGCTCGATCTTTTGGCGCACCCAGCCGGACGTGGGTATGCAGGTCGGTGGCCTCGGCTACAGCCAACTGAACGGCAGCGCTCCTGGCTTTTGCGATAGCAGTGCCTATAGCTGCAGCCCGGACGATAGTTCGGTGCTCACAGCCTATGGCGTAAATTATGGTGGCGGGTTCTACTTCACGATCGGCACCTCGGTGGCGTCGCCGGAGTTTGTCGGTGCCCTGGCTTTGTTCGAGCAGCAGTTCGGGAAGCATCATCGACAGGGGAACGTAAACTACTTCCTCTATGCGCGGGGGGCCCTTCAGAGTTTGGCCGGCGGAGTCCACGCTCCTGCTGCCTTCCAGTTCTACCATCGAAACATTCCGGGCTTTGACGGCGCCTGGAATGGCGGCTACCCGAGCTACAACTACGACTACATCTACGGCAATGGCAGCCCGGATGTCCGTAAGCTCTTTGGTCTGAAGGGTCCGGCGGCTGGTGTGCCTCAGACACCGAGTAATCCGTAAACTTGTCAACAAGCGGGCGCATACTTTTCCCGCTGACGGCAACGCAAAAACGCAGGCTGGTCATCACCACTCTAGCCACTAATCAGCGTTGGGTCCTTTGATGAAGCCTCTTCCCGGGGAACCGGGAAGAGGCTTTTTTTGAGTGATCCGGCAACGATTCCTAAACGAATCGGCACAAACAGCGGCGCTGTTTGCCCGCAAGAACATGAACAATAAATAATTTCGGTGAATCCAAAGCCTCGCACCAATGGGGCGTAGCTGTAGTTGTGGTGGCTTGTTCAGTATCGGCTTATGGGCCATGCTGACTGCTCATGTACAACCAACCACTACCTGACGCAAACCTCATCGTTGTGATCTTCTCACACTACAGCACGCCTCTGGCAGGCTTGCCGTAGCTGGGTGCTTGCCTACGCAGCAGCCTTCAGTAACACTAGAGAGCCTGTACTTTAGTTGCTGCACTCAATGAATATCGCCGAACCCAACACATCTGGTTTCAACGAGAAACAGGAGATCGCGAGGCTGTTAGCCACGCCGTCGTTTCTGCCACATTTTTCCAGACATCTGGAAAGCCTGTTTCTGAAATCCTATGCCCACCACAACCGCGTACGCATGCGTCTTACACTGGCGCTTGGCCTGATGTTTTATCTGCTCGCCGGTGTTGCTGATTTGCACTTGAATACTGCTTCGCTAAATACGTTGTTTCTGATTCGTTATGTTTTGATTGCGCCGATCATCGCTGCGACCCTGGCGACGGCATACTGGATCAGGGGCGACACAGCGATACAGAGCCTTTACACGGTGGCAGCTCTCGCAGCAGGTGCCGGAACGGCAATCACGATATATCTCAATCCGCATTCAGCTGGGTACGCGTCTTCTTTGGCCATATTGGCTATTCTGTTTTATATCTACGTGATTTCTGGCATGCGCATCCGCTTCGGGCTGGTATCTGCACTGACAGTTTCCGGTTTGTATCTGATCAGCGCATTCCTCAGCCAGGCATTCCCGTATGCTGGGATGCAAATGATCGTTGCGCAATTGATTGTCATAAATCTAGTCGGTGCCTATGCAGGCTATCGTCTGGAGAAGGAAGCGCGGCGCAGTTTTCTGGACGGCCGCATGGTGCGGCTGTTGAATGAGGAAATGATCGAGCTGGTGGGTGTCGATGAACTGACCGGGCTGGCCAACCGCCGGCGTCTGGACGAGTTCTATACCAATACCTGGGATAGGGCTCAGCGTGACAAGGCGGAACTGAGTTTGCTGTTCATTGATGTGGATTACTTGCAACACCTGAATGATCATCTCGGCCGGTCTATCGGCGATATCTGCCTGCGTAAAATCGGCGCAGTTATCCAGCATTACCGCAAGCGCCCCGGCGATCTGGCCGCACGTTATGAAGGCGGAAAGTTCCTGGTTATTCTGTATGGGTGCAATGAACGTCACGGCAAAGTCATTGCCGGAAATCTGCGTAGGGATATCGAGAGCCTTAACCTCATGAACCCCGCATCGCCCGCGGGCTGGACAGTCACCGTGAGCATCGGTGTGCATGCCGTTGTACCCAGCCGCAAACAGAGTTCGGCGAGCGCGCTGCTGGCTGTGGATACGCTGCTGTACTTGGCAAAGAAGCGCGGACGCAATCGCGTGGTTGCAGATTCGGATGCGGCTACCGGAGAATCCACCGACGCGGGGTCGGATCAAGCTGCGACGGACAAAACCGTGGTAATGCCGCGACTCAAGGTTGTGAATTAATCATCCTGCGGCGTTAACAGATCAGAGCTTGATGCAATCGAAATCAGTGTTGGTGCTTACGTCAGCGTCGTAGTTGATGCTAGGTACTCCAAAACCAAACAACTTGAGAAAATCCCGTTTGTATCCGGCATAATCGGTGATATCAAACAGATTGTCATCGGTAACCAGTGGCCACAATTCTTTGCAGGATCGTTGCACATCATCGCGTAATTCCCTGTCATCCACCCGCAAGCGGCCCTGTTCATCGGTTGCGGGTGCTTGAGTGTCCTCACGGTAGAGAAATTCCCGAAATAGGCGATTCTGTTGAGCAATGGAATCTTCATGTAGTCCCTTGTCTTTCATTATCCGGAACACCAGTGAGAGATACAGTGGTATGACTGGGATCGCCGCGCTCGCTTGGGTGACCACTGATTTCATCACTGCGACATAAACGTTCAGACCGTGGGAGCGAAAGCGTAGGCGCAGATCTTTGGCGGTGTCTTCGAGATGCTGTTTGGCGCGGCCAAGTGTCCCATGCCAGTAGATGGGCCAGGTGATTTCCGTACCGATGTAACTGAACGCGACGGTTTTAGCGTTCTCCGCCAGAACTCCCGCGCGGTTCAAAGCATCAATCCAAAGCGCCCAATCCGCTCCGCCCATGACCGTGACGGTGTCGCGGATTTCCTGTTCGCTAGCTGGTTCGACATTCACATTCGCGAGGACATTCCGTTCGGTATCAATGGTTTTTCCCGTAAAGGGGTTGCCGATCGGTTTCAGCGCCGAGTGTACGAGTTCCCCGGTATCCGGCAGGCGGCGCACGGGAGATGCCAGGGAATAAACGACCAGATCCACCTGACCACCCATTTCCTCCTTGATCAGCTCGATTGCGCGCGTGCGCGCTTCATCTGAAAACGCATCACCGTTGATGGACTTGCTCCACAAGCCGGCCAGCTTGGCTAATTTGTCGAAGGCTGTCGAGTTGTACCAACCCGCGCTGCCCGATTTGGATTCCTTGCCGGGCTTCTCGAAGAACACGCCGAGGGTCGCGGCGCCATAGCCGAACGCCGCGGTGATCCTCGCAGCCAATCCGTAGCCGGTGGAAGCGCCGAGTATCAGCACGCGCTTCGGACCCTGCGCACGCATGCCCAGTGCTTTAGTGTCGTTGATCTGTTCGCGCACGTTCATCTCGCATCCCGCCGGATGCGCCGTGGTGCAGATGAAACCCCAAACCCTGGGTTTGATGATCACGCGGGACTCCTTGCTTGCATGGCCGAATACCACATTCTAACTTACACACCTTAGAACGAGTCCTGCTTGAGGCAGACTCTGCCAATAGCGTTGATTTCTGGAATACCCGGCCCTTTGCGATGGTATCCACTTCTCCGTCCCAGCCCAGAATTGTTTTACAATGAAAACCGTTTCGCGCGTCTGATGCACCGGCCGATAGGGAAATATCCGTTGATATACACGCTGCAATCATCGGCCTTCGCTGGCCTCTGGAGACCGGATCATGACTGAACCTGGCGGTGAAGCAGGTTGGTTGCAGCAAGCCGCTTTTCGAATACAGCAGCATTGGCCGATCAAGTCGCTTGGGACAACGGCTTGTATAGCTGGATTCATGTTCGTGTATTTTCTGCTCCTCAGGCATCCGTTGTTCCCGATCACAGTGATGCCGCTGACCGGTCTTGACCGGCTGATCGGCTTCCAGCCCTGGAGCATCGTGCCGTATGCGAGTTTGTGGCTGTACATTTCATTGGTGCCCATGCTGCTCCTGACCCGGCGCGAGTTAGCGCCGTATCTCAGCGCTGTCGCGATCATGAGCCTGACGGGTTTCGCGATATTCCTGTTCTGGCCCACCATTATTCCCAACCCGGATATAGATTGGGCGCGGCATCCCTCTGTCGTGTTCCTGAAATCGGTGGACGCTTCGGGCAACGCCTGTCCGTCCCTGCACGTGGCGTTCGCGGTTCTGACCGGTATGTGGCTGCATCGCTTGCTCGGGCAAATACGTGCTCCCGGCATCGTGCGCGCGTTGAATGGCGCTTGGTGCGCCGTGATTGTGTATTCCACCCTTGCCATCAAACAGCATGTAGCGCTTGATGCGGAAGCCGGCGCGGCTTTGGGGCTGTTCATAGCCGGGCTGCATCTGTACGTGTTACCGAGGTTGTTTATCCTGCGACGCGTGCTCCAATCAAGCTGACCGTGAAGCTTGTTTTGCAGCGGCACCGCCATTAACAAATCGCGTCCCGCATGTTAATCTTGGCGACATAAATGGCGATGGAGTTCGCCTAAAATCGCCCCAAAGGGCTAATGACTCCTACTGGACCCATAACGAGTTCAGAGGAGTATTTTTATGGCCTGTTCCAGAGCAAGCCTGCATGCTGCAAGTAATCGGCATCGGCTGATTCAGTATCCGTGCTCATGCATGGCTTCAGCGTGAAGCCGAAAGGAAGGCAACGGTGTCTCCGCTCGCACGCTACCTCGTCATCAACCTGATCCAGGTTGCCTTTCTGTTGGTGTTCGCACCACTGCTGGAAGGCGTGCTGGCGCGCATTGAAGAAATCATCCAGGGCAAGCACGGGCCGAGCATTTTCCAGCCATACCGTGACATCCACAAACTGTTCGCGAAAGACGAGGTAATTTCGGAAGAAAGTACCTGGGTGTTTCGCTTCGCACCGTTCATTTCGTTCGTGATGCCGATCTTCGTGGTGCTGCTGATCCCGGCGCTCACCGCCTTTCCGCTCTTTTTTGCCTTCATGGGTGACATGATTGCAGTTGGGTTCCTGCTGGGAGTCGGTGGGTTCTTCGTGGTGCTGGCGGCGATGGATACTGGCAACGTGTATGGCGGAATCGGGGCCAGCCGTACGCGTATGGTGGGCTTTCTGGCCGAACCGGTATATATGGTGGTGTTTTTCGCACTGTCCTATGTCGCCAATTCCACTATTCCCTACATCGTAAACGCGAGTTGGGTGCTGTCCTGGGCAGCGATGCTGCAGCCGGCACATTTACTCGTGATCGCTGCCTTCCTGATGCTCGTTATAGCCGACGAAGGCCGTCTTCCTGTGGACAGCCACTCGGGCAAGGTCGAGATCGCGATGATCGGGCACTCGAAGAGCCTTGAATATTCAGGCACCGGCGCGGCACTCATGAAATGGGGCGGAGCCATGAAATTCATGGTGGTGCTGATCGTGTTTCTCAACGTCGTGATCACGCCGTGGGGGCTTGCGACTACCACCCATTGGGGGGATGTGTTATTCGCGATTCCTAAGGTGCTGGGCAAGATGCTGATTTTTCTGATCGTGCTCGCAGTGATTGAAACGACGCTCGCGAAACTGAGGTTGTTCCGCGTCAGTGAGTTTCTCGCTTCTGCCTTCGTGATCTGTCTGTTCGCAATGGGCGTACGCCTGGTGGGGATCGGCTGATGGCGACCGCGCTGGCCATCGACGGTTTTATCGCGGCGCTGTTTGTCCTCTTCGGGCTCGGCGTAATCGGCACCCGCCAGATGGCGGGGACACTGTATCTTTTCATGCTGCACGCGACAGCGCTTACCGCATCCGCTGTGGTACTCGGCATCGCCCTCGATAGCCCACATCTTTTCTGGGTGGCGGCAATCACCTTTTCGACCAAGGTCATTGCCGTGCCGCTGGTATTGCGCTTCTCGGCGGGCAGTGAAATTTATGCACGCCGCGAGGTAGATCAGGTACTCACAATCCCGGTGTCGGTGTTGATCGCTGCCGGTCTGGCATTGATTGCGTGGGTGGTTGCGAATCCACTGGTGCACGCGATTGCCGACCGACCCTTTGCTGTAATCAACCTGCCGACCGGGCTCATGGCCATCTTTTTCGGCGCTTTTACGGTAGCGGTGCGTCGCGAAGCGGTGGCCCAGTTGATGGGTATCCTCATCATGGAGAGCGGCGCCTTTTTCGCCTCGATTTCCATTGTGAATGATCTTTCCATCATTGCCGAGATTGCCGCGGCGGTGGACGTGCCGATTGCAGCGCTGGTGATCGGGCTCCTCATCCGCAACATTCACCGCGTAACCGGCAACACTCGTGTGGGCCTGATGGCGGCATTGAAGGAACGGCGATGACACTTGTGTTGATCTTCATCGTACCGGGTGTGGCCACGCTGATCACGCTTGCGAGTCGCCGTCTCGCTCCATGGGCGACACTGGCCTCTGCGATCGTGGTGCTGGCGCTATCCATTGTCGCGGCACTCCAGGTTATCCACGGCGGGGTGGTGTATGCCGCGTACGGGGGGCTGTCGCTCGATGCGCTTGCCGCTGTCTATCTATTACTCGTCGCATTTGTAGGTGTGACCGCCGCGCTCTATTCCATCGGCTACCTGCCGGCCCATACGGCTGAAGACAGCGTGTTGCCACCTCGTTACCGAGAGTATTGGCCACTATTCAATCTCTTTCTCATCTCCATGCTCGGCGTACCGCTGGTATCCAATCTGGCCGTGATCTGGATTGCAATCGAGCTCACGACCGTCTTTTCCGCTTTCCTAGTGGCATATGAGGACCGCACCGAGGCGTTGGAGGCGGCATGGAAATACGTTGCACTCACCAGTATGGGTGCCATGATTGCCCTGTTCGGTGTGTTAGTCCTGTTCTACGGAATCAGTCATGCAGGCGAACCGGTTACCTGGGCTGGACTCGTTGCCGCGGCGCCGCAACTGAAACCCGCCGTCCTGCTGATTGCATTTGTGCTGTGGCTGATTGGATTTGGCGCCAAGACCGGGCTCGTGCCGCTGCACACTTGGCTGCCGGATGCGCACAGTCAGGCGCCGGCTTCGATCTGCGCACTGCTTTCAGGCGTGGAGGTGAGCGGTGCGCTCTATATGCTGCTCAGGATTTACCCAGCGCTCGCGCGCAATCCCGGAATTGCGCATCCGGAGATCTGGTACCTCATCGCAGGCTTGCTCACCGTCGCGGTTGCGGCGTTCCTGCTCCTGCAGGTACATGACTATAAACGTCTGTTCGCGTATTCAACGATCGAGCACATGGGCATTATTTTGGCGGCATGCGGACTCGGTGCCGGTGCACATGAATTGGGCACGGTGTATCAGTTTTTCGCCCACGCGTTCACCAAGTCGTTTTGCTTCTACGCAGCTGGGCTTGCGACAATTGTTTTCGGCACCCAGGAGATTGCCGCGGTGCGCGGGCTCCTGAGCCGCTCGCCACTGGTCGGATGGGCGCTGCTGCTGGGCGGTGTGGCGATTGCGGGCGCACCACCGTTCGCGCTCTTTATTTCTGAATTCCAAATTCTCGCCACCGGTTTTGGAGCTGGCGAATACGTCGCGACCGGCATACTTACGGCACTCATCGTGCTCGCCTTTATTGCCATCCTGTATCAGATCGGACGCATCGTTTTTGGTGAGCCGGCCGCAGCACCACAGGTTAAATTACCTGCGACCAGCGTCGTTGCTCTCGTGATTGCCTTCATGCCGATGTTCGTTTTCGGTTTTTATCTGCCGCCACCGCTTACGACACTCATCCACCAAGCTGCTGCACTGCTCGGGGGGGCGTCATGAGTATCCGCACGGATGTGCTGAGCTTCTTGCGGGACGGTCATCCCGGCGTCACGGCGCGGGATGCGGGCGATCGTTTGTACGTCGAAGTGGCGCCGGAGGCTGATATCGCTGCTGCACTGGTCAGCGAACATGATTGCGAATTCGCGAGCCTGGTGGTGGAAGAGGCGAACGCGAACCTTGGCTTTGAACTGCGTTATTTCTTTTACGTGCCCGACGATACCACCTTGATTGAAATCGTGACCAAGGTAGCGCCCGGCGTATCGCTCCCTGCCATCAGCCACCGGGTTCACGCCGCCGATTGGCATGAACGTGAGGCGGAAGACCTGTTCGGCATTCACTTCGCGGGCCATCCGTTCCTCGGCGATTTCGTGCTGCACGACACGCTATGGCCGGAAGGTGTCGCGCCCATGCGCCAGCGTTTCGATGCGCGCAAGCGGGTGTCGGAACCAGGCTTGGGCGCTGGATGGAAGCCGCGGCGGGTGCTTGAGGAAGAAGGAGCGCTTGTGCTTCCGATCGGCCCCATCTGGGGCGACTACCACGAGGCTGGGCTGTGGCTGCTGGAAACCCCGGGTGAGCAGATTCGTCAGGCATCCAGCCGACTGTTTTACAAATATCGTGCCGTCGAAAAGATCGCCGAGGGCCAGATGCCGATGCAGGCGCTGCTTCTTGCCGAACGCTTCAGCGGCAATTCAGCCTTTGCCCATGCGTTTGCGTATTGTCAGGCGCTGGAAAAAATTGCGGGCTGCGCCGTGCCAGCGCGGGCGCAAGCATTGCGCCGGGTATTTGCGGAACTTGAACGCCTGCGCTATCACGCGGCCAGTATTGCCGAACTCGCCGGCTCGACCGCGCTCTCGGTTGGCAAAGCCATGAGCCAGGAGATAGAAGAGCGTTTGTTGCGTCTCACCGGCGAAGTCTGCGGTCATCGTTACCTATTTGGTTTGTGTGTGCCGGGCGGTCTGGCGTGGGAACCAGACGACAACCTGCTGGCCAGGCTGCGCACGGGCGTCAAAGATATCAGTAAGGC
The DNA here is from genome assembly GCA_050739415.1 of Gammaproteobacteria bacterium. Lineage (GTDB taxonomy): Bacteria > Pseudomonadota > Gammaproteobacteria > Natronospirales > REEB76 > REEB76. Next base: position 17,003 of record JBOIBD010000010.1, read on the forward strand.
CTCTGCCGAACTCGAGCGAATGTTGATTTACACCTCGAGCTTCCTCGATCGAATTGAAGAAATGGGTACGTTGACGCCCGAGCAGGCAGAACTCTATGGTGTCGTCGGTCCCGTCGCACGCGCCTCGGGACGCTCACTCGACTTGCGTCACTCGCTGCCCTATGGCGGATACGATGCGTGGCCCATGCAAGTTCCGCAGGAAATTGAAGGCGACGGCTACGCGCGCTTGCGGGTGTTTTTCGCCGAAATCCGTAACAGCACGGCCATGATTGAAGCGCAGCTGGCTGACTTGCCAGACGGGCCGATCGCAATCGACTGTCCGGCGCAAACCGGTGCGGCGATTGCGTGGGCTGAGGCGCCCGCCGGCGGCACTTTTCATTGGCTACGGCTCGACGAAAACGGCCGGGTAGCTCGCTGGCGCATCGCTACGCCCGGCTTTCGCAACTGGCATGCGTTCCATCGCGCTGTCGAGGGGGCGGCATTCCAGGACTTCCCCATTATTTTGGCAAGCTTCGGCTTGTCGGTCGCGGAGAACGATCGCTGATGGCCAACTGGACACTCAAAAGCCTGAGCCGTGGAATTCGCACCACACGCTGGCCGCGCCGCGACGATATTCCTCCGGGCGCGATACCGCGGCGTATCGATGGCAAGGCAAGCCGCGACGGACCTGACGATCAACTCCTTCACGATCCCGGCAGGTCCGCATTACACGATTATTCCCAGTGGACGCTCCGGACGCGCGGCTCCCAGGGTCCGCTGCCGGCACGATTTAGGCACTCAGTGCATGTGCGTTTTGTGGATGCCGGTGCCAACGGCGCCTGCATCAGTGAGGTGCGTTTGATTGATGCACCGCCTTACAACCTGCACCGTTTTGGCATATTCATCACCGCGACACCGCGCGATGCCGACGTGTTGCTGGTGGCCGGACCCGTCACCGAGGCCATGCGTGAACCACTGCGCAAAGCCTACGACGCGATGCCAACACCCAAACGCGTGGTGGCGATCGGCGACGATGCGATCGATGGCGGAGTTTTCGGCAAAAGTTTTGCCAGCGCCGGTGGCGTCAGCGAAGTCATTCCAGTCGACTTCGTTGTTCCTGGCTGCCCGCCACCACCGCTCGCGATCATTCACGGACTCCTGGCGGCAGCTGGCCAAGTCACGACACGCCCACTTGAGGCTACCCCGTGACTCCGTTTGCGATCGCTTTTGTTCTGTTCGCAGTCGCGCCACTTGCGTCCGCGTTGTCCCGGCGGCGTCTCGCAGCCGGCGCGGCGTGGGCACTGCTGACGGCAGGCTGCGTGTTGATCGCCTGGGTAGCCGTTTGCGCACTTGCACACGGTGCTTCGTACGCGCTCGTCGCATTGGCGCTGCCCGTGATCGGCCGTTTCGGATTCGTGATGACCCCGTTGGCCGCGCTGTTTCTGCTGGTTACCGCAGCTGTCTTCACTGCCGCCCTGCCGTTTGCATTGCGCGACAGCGCTGAGTATCCGTTCGCACGCCGCAGTATTTTTATTGCGCTGATCGCACTCACGCTCGCGGCGATGATCGCGCTTTTTGCCGCGGCCGACGTGGTGTCCTTCATTTTCGCTTGGGAAATTGCCGCGCTCGGAATCTGGGCGCTGATCGGTTTCGAGACACGCCACGGCGAACCGGTGGCGGCGGGGCTTTTGACGATTGCCCTATCCGAGACGGGATCGCTTGCCGGATTGGCCGGGTTGCTGATACTTGCCATCGCTGCCGGTACGTCCAACCTCGATAGCATTGCAGCCGCCGCATCGGCCTTGCCACCGGCCCTTGTGACCGCAGCATGTGTGCTGACTTTCTTCGGCTTCGGCATGAAAGCAGGTATCGTGCCGCTTAATCTGTGGCTGCCCGCCGCGCATGGCGCGGCGCCGCGTTCGATCTCGCCGATTCTTTCCGGTGCAACGCTCAATCTCGGGCTCTACGCGTTTCTGCGCCTGGATGCACCGCTCGCGCATACCAACCCACATCTGGGGCTGATGATCCTCGCGACCGGTGCCGCGACCGCGCTCACGGGAATCATGTACGCAATGACCGAACACGACCTGAAGCGGTTGCTGGCACAAAGTTCAATCGAAAATATCGGGATCGCGACTGCCGGCTTCGGTGCGGGTTTGGCGTTCTCCGCACTCGGGCATCCGGTACTGGGAGGCATCGCCATGATTGCCGGGCTGTACCACATGATCAACCATTCGGCCTACAAGACGCTGCTGTTCCTCGGCGCGGGTGGCCTCGACGCTGCCACCGGCACACACAATCTCGATCACATGGGCGGTTTGCTGCGACGATTGCCGCTGCTCGGTACGCTGTTCATCGTCGGCACCTTCTCGATTGCCGCACTGCCCCCGTTCAACGGTTTTGTCAGCGAATGGCTGACCCTGCAATCGCTGTTGCGCGTCGTGGAAATCAGTTCAGTGCAAGTACGCATTGTTTTCGCACTCTCAGGCGCCGCGCTAGCCTTGACGGCTGGATTGGCGGTGACCTGTTTCGCCATGGTCGCGGCCACGAGTCTGCTCGGCTTGCCGCGTTCGCGTGAAGCGGCGACGGCGCATCGCGCATTGCGGACCGTGTGGGTGCCAATGGGAGTGCTTGCCGTCGTGTGCTTCGGGCTCGGCGTGCTCGCAACCGGTGTTATTCCGCTGCTCGGCCGCCTTGCTGCACCGCTGGTCGGTGCGAATGCCACGGACGCACTGGTGCCGGCGTTTTTCGGTCACGCCCAAGTGCTCGCCGTGGGTATCGTCCAGAGTCTTACCCAGATCGGCGCCCAGATCGGACGCGGCGTGCTGCCGCTGCGCGGCTTGATCGTGATGTACTCAGGCGGAACCGCGACGCCGGTGATTTACGCGATGTCCACTGGGTTGACGTTCATCGTGGTCGCGTTTTTGCTGCTGGTCACATGGTTCGCCACCCGCGGCCTGCGCCACCGACGGCGTGTGACGCGTAGCGCGCCCTGGGGCGCCGGACTTGCTGCCATTCGGCCGGAAATGGCCTATACCGCGACGGCGTTCGCCTCGCCGGTGCGGGTACTGTTTCATGCTGTGTTCCGCCCAGTCACGGCGAGCCAAGAACATCACCAAGGGGCTTTCCTAACCATCAGCCGGCGACACGAATTCACCAGTAATTTAGTGGACCGCCTGGTCATTCATCCGATTGCAGTTGGGGCACGCGCTATGGCGCGGGGGCTGGCTTGGTTGCACCACGGACCGGTTACGCTTTATGCCGTTTACGTGCTTGCGGCACTACTGGTGGCCCTGCTCGCGGTCAGGGCTGTGCTCGTCGAATGAACGGCGTCGTCTGGGCATATCCAGCGCTGGCTTTCGCGCTGATCGCGTTGTTAATGCCAGCGCGGCGGCTGCGCACCGGTGGATTTGTGTTGGGAAGTTGGGCGGCGGCGTTGCTGGTGCTGATCGGGGCGGCGCGCACGCTGTTCGTGGGCAGCGTCGTACAAGCGTCGCCCGCTGCGCTGGTAATTCTGCCCGGATTCAATTTTGTGCTGGATCCGATGCGCGCGTTTTTCCTGGTGATCGCTGCTGTTGTGTACGGGCTTTCGGTCGCCTTTGTGGCGCGTGATGCTTGCAGTTATAAGCCCGCGCGAGAACGGCTGGTGCTCGCGCTCACGATTTTATTGTTCGCGGCCATGATCACGGTGTTGCTAGCTGCCGGAATCACGAGTTTCATTTTCGCCTGGGAATTGATGTCACTCTCACTGGCTGCGCTGGTTTTTATCGGCGGGAACTCCGCGCGGAATGTACATGCTGGGCTCTTGACGGTGGCGCTGTCCGAGGCGGGTGCGCTGGCCGCGCTTGCGGGCTTGCTGGTGCTCGCCGCTGCGGCGGGGACGACTTCACTCGCGGGGATTGCAGCCGCCGCCGCGCACCTACCAATCGGGGTCGTGTGGGCAGGGTTTCTACTGACCTTTTTCGGCTTCGGTGTAAAGACCGGCATCATGCCCGTGAATGCCTGGATGAGCGAAGGCTACGACTCAGCACCGCGCGGACTGCTGCCGATTTTTTCAGGCGCGACGCTCAACCTCGGCGTGTTCGCGTTGTGGACCATCGATGGGCCACTAGCTAGCCACGCCTTGTGGCCGGCGTTGGTGGTGCTCGTGACCGGTGCGCTCACAGCAATTCTCGGCATCATGTACGCGCTCATGGCGCGCAGCTTGACCCGGCTCTTGACGCAAAGTTCGATCGAGAATCTCGGCATCGTGGTGGCCGCGCTCGGCGCGGGTTTCGCCTTCTCGGCTCTGGATCGCCCGGTGCTTGCCGGCTTAGCACTGGTAGCGGGGTTGTACCACATGCTGAATCACTCCGCGTACAAAACGCTGCTATTCCTCGGTGCGGGTGGAATTGGCGAGGCGGTCGGCGGTAATGAGCTGGATCGGCTTGGCGGCATCCTGAAACGCGTACCCCTGTTCGGCAGCTTGTTTTTACTCGGCGCGCTGGCCATTGCCTCGCTGCCTCCCTTCAATGGTTTTGTCAGCGAATGGCTGACGCTGGAATCACTGCTGCGTGCCGTCGAACTCGGCCCGATTCCGGTGCGGATCGTATTTGCTCTGTGTGGAGCTTTGTTGGCTCTGACCGCGGGTCTGGCCGTAACCTGTTTCGTGATGATGGCGGGATCCGGACTGCTCGGCCTACCGCGTTCGCCCGAGGCGGCTGCAGTCAAGCGCATGCCGGTGAGTGTGACCGCACCCATGACGGTGCTGATCGTGATCTGCTTCGGACTCGGCGTGCTCGCGACCGGCGTCATCCCCATACTCGGCCGTTTGACCGCCACGCTCACCGGCGTGAATCCCACCGATGCGCTGGTGCCTGCGTTCTTCCGGGATACTCAAACACTGGCTGTAAGCATTGCGCACGACCTCACGCAAATCGGCGCGCAAATCGGGCGCGGCATCGTGCCGCTGCGAGGCCTCGTCGTGCTGCACTCGGGGGGTGCCACCACGCCTGTGATATATGCGATGTCCACCGCGCTGACGTTCATGGTGATGCTCTTTTTGTTGTTGGTTGTATGGCTCGCCACCCGCGGCTTGCGCCGCCGCCGGCGAGTCGCGCGGCGCACGCCCTGGGATGCAGGTCTGGCACGTATTCGGCCGGAGATGGCTTATACCGCAACCGCCTTTGTCGCGCCGGTGCGCGTGCTATTCGACGGGTTGTTGCGCCCAGTGGTTGCTGAACAGGCCGAGCGCCACGGCGCATTTCTCACGGTGATGCGCCGGCAAGTTGCGCTACCGCATATCGTGGATCGGCTCACCTTGTATCCGCTGGTAGAAAAAGCCCGCAATGTTGCCGCACGTCTTGCCCGCATGCATCACGGCCGGATTACCTTGTATGCGAGCTATATCGTGGGCGCACTGGTAGTCGTCCTGCTGGCTGCGGCTGTTGTGCTGAGCTGATGCAGGCGATGGCGTCGCTGTGACTGCAGCCCTAAGGACCCGTATTCTTGATCAGGATGCCGCGATTTAACTAATAATCGCGATGAATAAAGGTGTGCTGCTGGACTCCTGTCTAGCACTGATATTTTCAGGATCTAACTGGAGAGTTTTGCGGCGATGTGGACTTATGCAGCAGTGGCGGTGGGCGGTGCGGTTGGTTGTTGCGCACGTTACGGCGTGACGCAGTTGATTCATCTTGTTTATGGTAAAGGCTTTCCGCTGGCGACCTTGATTATCAACGTGTTTGGCTGTTTTCTTATGGGCTTCCTGTTTTTTGTGACCCTGGAACGCCTCAGCGTCAATCCCGTGATGCGCACCGCTATCCTGACGGGTGGTCTGGGCGGGTTTACCACTTTCTCCACATTTTCTCTCGAATCGTTGTTGCTGCTCGAGGACGGGATGACCGGCTACGCGATCCTGTATCTCCTGTTATCGGTGTTTCTGGGATTGAGCGCCGCATTCCTTGGCGCTTACCTATCACGCAATCTTTGACGTAGAGAGGTGCACGAGATGGAAAAAGATATGCTGCTGGTCCGCATTTATCTGAGCGAAGCCGATCATGCCGGCAAACACAATCTGCTTGGTGAAATCATGAAGATACTCCACGACCAGCATCGCGTGCACGGTGTCACGGTATTCCGCGGCATCGCGGGGTTTGGATCAAAGGGCGAAGTGCACTCGGCGGATTTGCTGCGGCTTACGGTGAAGCTGCCACTGGTCGTCGAATTTTACGATGAACCGGAAACTGTGGATAAGGCACTGACGGCGCTCGGCGATTTAATTCCATCTGCACATTTGATTTCCTGGCACGTGCAGTGCCGGGTCACCTGACTGCCTATCTGCCAGATGGTGTATCGCAGTCATGGGCGAACTCAACGATAGCCAGAAACGTTATACGTTGAGCGTGCTATCCGGAGTCGACCGTCACCTTGAAGTAATTAAAGAGCTGCTGCAGGCCCACAAACCGTTGTTCGGAGAATTGCGTCGCGACATCACCCCGGTTGAGAGCACGGCACTTAAAGTCTTTATGACCAATCTACGCGCAGAGATTCTCGATCTGGATCAGACATTCCACCTGCAGAGCTCAAAGGATCCCCTTTCGGTACGCTGGGGCGTGGATACGCATTTACAATTCGCGAGTGTGGAGCTGCAGGGGCTGACGCGTTCAAAACTGGCAGGATACGGCGCGCTGGATGATCAGGCGTATCAGGATCTGAAAATTCAGATTGACCGCCTACGCCGTATCATTGAGCTGCAGATTGAAGAACTTGGAGTGCACAGTGTCAGCAACCAGGGCTGACCGCCCGGCAAACGTATGACGGAACGCACGGCGCTCAAATGCTGGGTCAACGGAGAGCCGACACGAACCCTTTCCGTCATGGACGCCGGTATGCGTTATGGCGATGGTCTGTTCGAGACCATGGCAGTGCGCCAAGGTAAAATCCTGCTGGAAACATATCACCTAGAACGTCTGCGGAAAGGCTGCAAACGACTGGGTATCGCTGCGCCCGAAGCCTTAACTTTGAAAAAAGAATTGGCACAGGCGGTCCGAGACCAATCGCAAGCCATCTTGAATCTTGTTCTGACACGCGGAAGCGTCGGTTTCGATGGCCGGCCGGCCTTGGAAGCTCGAACGACGCGCATCGTTTCGTTGGAGCCCTGGCCGGAATACCCTACTCAATGGATGGAGACCGGCATCCACGTTCGCATTTGCGACGCCCGCGCCAACCGCAACCCGCGACTCGCGGGCCTCAAGCATCTGAGCCGCCTCGACCATGTATTGGCGCGCCTCGAATGGACTGACGCCGACAACACACAGGAAGGCCTGATGTTAGACGAAGAAGGCTCTGTGATTGGGGGAACCATGACCAATGTGTTCGCGTGGCTGTCACACGGGGTGCTTGCGACCCCGGCTGTACAAGTGGCCGGCGTGGCGGGTGTCATGCGCCGTTATCTATTGGAACGCGCCGAGAAAGCAGACATTCAGTTACGCGTAGCAACTATTTCGCTGGCGGAACTGATGCGCGCCGAGGAGATTTTTCTCTGTAACTCGGTGATCGGCGTATGGCCGGTGGCCGCCGTCGGGGCTTGGAAATTCAAAATCGGACCCATGACGCGTCAAGCCCAGCAGTGGGCAAGAGAGAGTGCTTGAGACAATCCGGGTGGTCGCCCCTCCGAAAATAACGCCTAAGCCGGTCATTCTCATAGCGGAAAGCAGGCATACGCTCAGGCAGCGTGATTTTGCTGGAGTGCTGTTCTGTTACCCGTGTCGCCGTGAATGGCCAGCAAGGAAGCTAAGCACGTGTTGCGCAAGTGAAAAATGCTGCAGCACACTCTTAACGGAGAATGTTGCTGGCAGCTTGGCGCACAACTTTTGCCAGGTGCTCCCGAGCCAGTCTTTCCAACGCCCACTGTGCGTCCGGCGAGGGTAGCCAGTGTCCAAGCGCCGTGACGACCGCCAGCCCCTGGACGACATCCGCTGGCGCGAACAGCGCACATTCCACCAGCGCCGTACCGGCTGGATGCACATCGCGTTTCCCAAGGGCATAAATGGCGCGCAGCCGCACATCGCCGACAGGGTGCTGCAACGCTTGAATGAGACGTGTATCGAAATCCTGAGCGGAAGAATCTCATTGTCTGATATCAGTACTGCACGCGGAGCAAATTTGGTCCTCATCGGTGAGCAGGTGAAAACAATGCGGACAGAACTGTTGCATGGGGGTTAGTATAATGATTTTGCGTTAGTGACTTTTGCAAGGAATGATCTTGCGGTGTTAAACCCCAATCAAAAGCGCTATATCGTCAGTCGTCTGGCGACGCTTGAACGGGAACTGACCGATGCCCTCGCGGCAATCAGCTCGGGCGGGGATGCCGTGCTGTTTCCGCGTTACCGTGTGCCGATGTCAACCGATGACATTGCAGCGCTCAACAAGCGCCTGGAACGCATGCGCGTGGCTATGCGCCAGTTTATGGACGCGTATGGCATCACACATGGGGCAGGCGGCGAGGTGGATGGGCGCTGGGCCCTGCTGACCCATATTGCGCTGCTGGAAAATAGCATCATCGAGCTACGGCCGCGTTATGTGCAGGGATACGGTGCGCTCGATGAAGAGGGCACCCATGCATGCCAGAGTTTGGCCGCGGAATTGGGACTTTTACTGGAAGGGATGGATGAAATAGTTCGGCCACCCGCGGTGTTGCTCGAAACACAATCCATCTCGACGGATGCCTGGGCGAAACTGATCAGCGAAGTGATTGAGCGTTATAGACTGGCCGAGTATCGACCCAGGCTGAATGACTTGATCGCTGGTGGAGAGGCGGGGGCTATCGAACTTGCGGTGCTCGGCCGCGTAAGCAGCGGCAAGTCATCGCTGATCAACACTTTAATCGGGCAGCCGCTGTTGCCGGTAGGTTCTATCCCCGTGACGGCTGTGACCACGCGTCTGCGCTATGGGCCGGCACTTGCCGTTGAGACCCTCGATCTCAACGGTAGACTTCTATCGCGACGGGGCGATGAGCTTGCGGCATTAATCAGCGAAGCGGGGAATCAGAATAATCGTCTGAGTCTGGCAGAGGTTCGCGTGCAAGTGCCAGCGCCGCTGCTCCGGGATGGCATCATCCTCACCGACACACCAGGCCTTGGATCCTTGCACCCCGCGGCCAGCAGGCATGTGCTCGATTATTTGCCGCGTTGCGAGCTTGGCATCCTGACGATTGATTCAACCGCAACGCTCGCACAGGCGGATGTAGACCTGGTCAGGGGTTTGCTGGATGTTGGAGCCGATGTACTCGTGGTATTGACCAAGGGTGATCTTCTGGATGCCGGGGCTGGGGACGCGCAGCGTGCCTACGTATCGGGGACACTGGGTAAGATGCTCGATGGTAAAGTGGACGTTGCCGCGATCAGCATGCGACCGGATTGGAGTGCATCATTGAACGCTTGGATAGCGGATACCTTGCTGGCGCATGTGCAGGATGTGCGTAAAGGCGCTGAACGCAGGCACGCGACGCGGCGCAAACAACTGGCGCGTCAGCTCAAACTAATCCTTGAACAAGCACGAGATGAACAAGGCAACGGCCCATCCGAGTCTGGATTCGCGGCAGCATCCCTGAGATTGCAGCAGACGCAAGAGCGGATCAATGCGCTGATTGATACAGTACGAACGCACGCGGTTGCCATGGCAAGCGACACGGCACTGGCCGACTGGCAGGCGACGCATGCGTCGAGGCGGCTGGATGAAGCCTTCAGCGATGCGCTGTCCGCGTGTGTTGACACAAGCTCACATGAATGTCTGGAACTAGCTAAGCAGGTTGGCGCACAGCTTGCGCAACATGTTGAATCGGAGCGCCGTGTTCCGGCCTTGCCTGCATTTGTTGCGAACGCGCTGCCGTCACTGAATCTTGCGCGCTGGTGCGCCGGATCCTGGCCGGGAAGCAAACTGTATGTGCGTTATCGCTTGCGGCCATTGGAGCAGATTGCCAACGCTGCTGTGCTGGCATATGTGGATCGGCTGCGGGCTTGGCTGCGCGTGACCATACAACAGATGCGCGATGAGTTGCGTCGCAGTGCGGCGGGGACTGGGGCCGCCGTGGATCGCGAGCAAATATCCGAAGACATCCGGCGACTTGAAGCCTTCATCACTGCAGGCCCTGACTGCGGTGATGCTGGGCAGGGTCGGGTTTGATGTGCCTTTGAGTTGAGCTCACGAGTCAAGCGTATGCCTGAGCAATACGGTCCGCTATACGAAAAAGTTTTCACTGCCGTGGACAACCTGGCGGAACACGCTGCGGCTGAAAAATATCTGGCTGGTCTGGGTGCGGCGGTCATCGCGCCGTTGCGTGCCTATCTCGCACAACCGCCGATCGTGATTCCCCAAACGCGCTGCTTTGCCGTAGCCATGCTGGCGCGTCTCGACAGCATTGCCGCCACCACCGCGTTGCACGAGGTGCTGCATCAATACCCGCTGGCTGAATTATACCCGCCCGTGGCGCAAGCGGAATTTGTTGTCAAGAATGACGTAGTTACCGATCTTGCCCGACGCCATTACCCGGATTTGGCAGCTGATATAGGCTTTGCCTTGTGGCACGAACGGCTTCCCGCCGCGGCTACCGCGGCCGGACGACTACGGATTGTTTCACTTGCACCCGCGCTGGCTACTCTGATGGATGACGATACTCTGGCAGCCGTTGCCTCCGAAGCATTGTGGAAACTCGGGCAGGCTGGAACGGATGCTTTGCTGGCCGCGCTGCAAATTCGCTTGGAAGCGTCGCAGGAAAATGTGCACAATCGCCTGGCATTGATCCGCGTGCTGCTGGCACTTGGCGAAACCCGACAGACGCTGCCATCGAAGACACTGGTACAGGCGTTGCGTCAAAACCATGCGGGCGTGCGCGCCGCCGCCGCCTGGGTTGTGTGGAGGGTGCAAGCCCGCCCGGGGATGCGCCGTGCGCTTTTGCATGGTGCGCTGGCGCCAATAGCTGAATTGTCCGGAGTGTGTCACGAAGCACTTGAGGATACTGCATGGCCTGAATCCGCAGCCATCAGTTGCCTGCGCCGTGGTTGGGAATCGGATATCTATGGCGACAAAATTCCCATCGGCTCAGACACACGAGCCTGGATGATTGTGCGCACGCTGGCGTCAAATCGAGATGTCCGTGCCGCTCTTCAAACATTGACAGAACTACCGGACAATCCGTTCTGGCAAGTATTGGAACAGGGATTCATTCGCGATCTGGTGACCCTGAGGTGTTTGTTTCACTATGGCGATGCCAGTTTACGTGCTGCTGTGGCCAGGGCACTTCCGTATTGTGGAACTGCCCAGGCCCTGAGCCTTGCAATCAGCACCTCGGCTGACCGGGATAGAGGCGTGCGAAGGAGTGCACGCAGCGCGTTACTGCACTGGCCTGATCCTGCGGCCGCGCTGCACAGCCTTATGCATCGCTTGCCGCAAGGGTGGCGTCTCTCGGGGTTGATTGCCGCCCTTGTGTTGCGTGTATTGTGGTAGCGATCTTCCAAGCTGCCGGCTCGTTTGACGTGATCAAAACCGGGTCTTCAAAATGGTATCTGTGGGTTGCCGCCGCAGTGTATAGCATGTGATAAAATACAGCCCGTAGGCGGTGGAGTTCGCCTTGCTTGTTTGCCCGGCTGGGCAACCAATGACTCCTGTGATGCCCAAGAGGCCGCAGGAGTTTTTTTTGCCTGCGGTTGCGTGTTCCAAACGAAAAAAAGGACAGCGACATGGCAACCATCGTTTCAATCCATGCCCGGGAGATCCTCGACTCACGCGGTAATCCGACGCTTGAAGTGGACGTGCAACTCGGCGACGGCGCTTGCGGCCGCGCCGCGGTGCCTTCCGGTGCCTCGACCGGCACGCATGAAGCAGCGGAGCTTCGGGATGGAGATCCGCGGCGCTACAACGGCAAGGGCGTCTTGACGGCCATTGCTAATGTTAACGGCGAGATTGCGAAATTCCTTATTGGCAATGATGCTGTCGATCAGGCTGGAATCGATCAGCGTCTGTGTGAGTTAGATGGTACGCCGAATAAATCCAGGCTGGGCGCAAACGCACTTCTTGGTGTTTCCCTGGCAGTCGCACGGGCGTCGGCCAGTAGTGCCGAACAGCCTTTGTACCGGTATCTTGCCGGCGACACCAAACCCCTGCTACCGGTTCCGATGTTCAATGTATTGAATGGTGGGGAGCATGCCAACAACTCCGTCACATTTCAGGAATTCATGATCGCGCCGGTAGGCGCAACCAGTTTCCACGAAGCTTTGCGGGTGGGTGTCGAATGCTACAGTGCACTTAAAATACTTCTACAACGGGGCAGTTACAGTACTGCAGTCGGCGACGAAGGCGGATTTGCCCCCGATCTCGCGGACGATCTCACCGCAGTTGAACTGATCGTGAAGGCCATAGAGTCAGCGGGGTTTGTCCCGGGAAAAGAGGTTGTGATGGCGTTGGACCCGGCCGCCAGTGAATTTTACAGCAATGGCAAGTATGCCTACGATTGTCTGCAACTCAAGCCGAGTTGTGATACAGGTGAATTGATACAGCTCTACAAAAATTGGACGAACAAGTTCCCGATCTGGTGTATTGAAGACGGGCTTGCGGAAGACGACTGGGACGGGTGGAAATCACTGACGACCGCGCTGGGTAGCCATATTCAGTTGGTGGGTGATGACATTTTTGTTACCAATCCCGACATTATCCGCCGTGGCATCGCTGAACATGTTGCCAATGCCGCACTGATCAAGCCCAACCAGATTGGAACCCTGACGGAGACCCTGGACGCAATCGCTATCGCACAAGCAGCGGGTTATGGAACGTTTGTCAGTCACCGTTCCGGTGAAACTTGGGATGACTTCATCGCCGATTTGGCTGTAGCCCGGGCTTGTGGTCAAATTAAAACCGGTGCACCCGCTCGCGGTGAACGCGTTGTGAAATACAACCGGCTTTTGAAGATCGAGGATGAACTGGGCACTGAAGCACACTATGCCGGCCTCGATTTCGTGCGACGCGGCGGGTTCCATCATGCCTGAGCAGCGGCACACACGCACACCGCTGCTATTGGAGATCCCAGTAAGACGCAGCTGGCGACTGACGCATGTGGTTCTGGATTTCAACGGCACACTCGCCTTGGACGGAAAACTGCTAGCGGGTGTCAAAACGAAGCTGCGTGAGCTGTCACAACGTTTTGTTCTTGTAGTATGTAGGGCGGACACACACGGCAATGCACGGCGTTGCCTGCGCTCATTACCCGTTGAATTGAAAATTGTGGCAACCGGCCATGACAAGCCTGGAGTGCTGAGCACCAACCTCTGGAAATCCGCTGTCGCCATCGGTAACGGGTGCAATGATGCCGCCATGTTTCGGTGTGCGCGACTGAGCATCGCTGTCCTGGGACTAGAAGGTGCTGCATCGGAGGTGTTGCGTCATGCGGATGTCGTGACAAGCAACGTACTGGATGCCCTGGATTTGCTCCTCTATCCGAAACGCTTGGTCGCGACCTTGAGGACGTAAGTGTATGCACGAGACCGGCATGGGTGCTGATAAAACATCAAGTTCGCAAAGCGCGCTTTTTCGCTGCCTGGAAGAGACGGCCTTGCTTGAAGTGGCGGATAGCGGGGAATGCGCCATGCTGCGTGAAAAGTTTGTCAAGGGTGTATT
>JBOIBD010000011.1:0-29151 GCA_050739415.1 Gammaproteobacteria bacterium
CCTGTTCGGCACACCGCAAAGTTGGCTCGCATGAAGAACCAAGATTTAATTATCCCGTTCGCCCTGAGCTTGTCGAAGGGTGGATTCAGACACAACACATGAAGAACATTCCGTTCATACTTCGACCAGCTCAGCACGAACGGAATTTCTGAGGACTTACTTTAAGATGAATTCCAGACCCCTCGCACTCATCGTTGACGACGAACCCGCTATCCGGGAACTGCTGCAACTCACACTCGACCGCATGGACGTGGACAGCACCACCGCCGGCACGCTCGCAGAAGCCCGCGCGCTGGTGCAATCCCGCCCCGTGGATATCTGTCTCACCGACATGCAGATGCCGGACGGCAGCGGTTTGGAGCTGGTGGAATATATCCAGCAAAATCTGCCGCAGGTGCCGGTGGCGGTGATCACCGCCCACGGCAACGTAGAGACCGCGGTACAAGCGCTCAAATGCGGCGCTTTCGATTTCGTCTCCAAGCCGCTGGACATCGGCTATCTGCGCAATCTGGTGAGCGCGGCGCTAAAACTGCGCGAGAACCGCGAAACCTCCGGCACGCAGCCTATGACACGCCGGCTGCTCGGCCAATCCGAAGTCATCGAACAAGTGCGCGTCATGGCCGCGAAACTGGCGCGCAGCCAGGCGCCGGTGCATATCAGCGGTGAATCCGGCACCGGCAAGGAACTGGCGGCGCGGCTGATCCACGAGAACGGCCCACGCGCGGATCACGCTTTCGTGGCGGTGAACTGCGGCGCCATCCCCACCGAGTTGATGGAAAGTGAATTCTTCGGCCACAAGAAAGGCAGCTTCACCGGCGCGGTGGCCGACAAGGAAGGCTTGTTCCAGGCTGCCCAGGCCGGCACGCTGTTCCTCGATGAAGTGGCGGATCTGCCGCTGCACATGCAGGTGAAACTGCTGCGTGTCATCCAGGAAAAAGCCGTGCGGCCCGTGGGTGCGGCCAAGGAAGTGCCAGTAGATGTGCGCATCCTCTCGGCCACCCATCGCTCGCTGCTGGAGCTGGTGCACACCGGCAAGTTCCGCGAGGATCTGTATTACCGCATCAATGTCATCGAACTGCACGTGCCGGCGCTGCGCGAACGCAAAGGCGACATCGCGCTGCTCGCAGAACACATCCTGGATCGTCTCGCACGCGCGCATAATCGGCCGCCATTGAAACTTGCTCCGGACGCGCTGACTTTCCTGCAAAGTTATGTCTTTCCGGGTAACGTGCGCGAACTGGAAAACATCCTCGAGCGTGCGCTGACACTCGCCGAAGACAATACGATCCGCGCACCCGACATCCACTTGCGCAAACCACCGGAGGAACCCGTGCATGCCCGGGATACGGAGGCAGAGGCAGATATGGACGACAAGACCTTGCCGTTGGGACGGCATCTGGGTGAGATCGAAAAAGAAGCCATCCGCAAAGCGCTGCAGCAGACCCGCTATAACAAGACTGCCGCCGCGAAACTGCTAGGCATGAGCTTCCGGCAGTTGCGCTATCGCATCAAGAAATTGGGTCTGGAATAAGTCATACACAGCCTTTGTAGGAGCGGCCCCCTAGTCGCGATGCAGTATTTTGTGGGAGCGGCAGTACCTGCCGCGATTCCAATTCCGTATCTAAAATCCAAAACTGATCGCGGCGGGTACCGCCGCTCCTACAATTGATCTCTCCCACAATCCATCCTGATCTCGGATATTTGAAATCCCCTTTACCGCCTTTCCCAAAGGGGGAATGGATTTCCGATTCGTGAAGGCGGCGATGCGGAAAATCGAATTGACATCAGTTTGTCCTGTAGCTACACTCAAGCTACATTACATAGAGGCACAACATTGAATGGCTACCATCACGGATACTGTCGTCAGAGCACGCATAGACACCATTACCAAAGAGCGCGCTGCCACCGCCTTGGATGCCATGGGGCTTTCCATTTCCGACGCGATCCGATTGCTTATGGTGCGCATCGCCGAGGAACAGCGTTTCCCGTTTGACTTGCAGGTGCCGAACGCGACGACACGCAAGGCCATATCCGAGATTACACGCGGCAAGGGCAAGCGCTTTAACTCTGCCAAGGCTTTGTTCAAAGATCTGAGTCTTTAAGACGTGCGGGTATCAATCCGCAGCAATCAGTTCAAGCGTGATGTAAGACTGGCCGAGAAACGTGGCAAGGACTTCACCAAACTACGGGCGCTGCTGGAATTGCTCATTGAGGAAATACCTCTCCCACCTCGTTACAGAGATCACCCATTGAAAGGTGAATGGGCTGGTTTCCGCGATGCCCACATCGAGCCGGATTGGCTATTGATTTATCGGGTGCACGGCAACGAACTGCAACTTGCTCGCACTGGAAATCATGCCGATATCTTTGAAGAATGACGTACTTGGACCCTATAGTGCTGCAACAAATCCGCTATAACAAGACTGCCGCCGCGAAACTGCTGGGCATGAGCTTCCGGCAATTGCGCTATCGCATCAAGAAACTGGGCCTGGAATAGAAACCAAGCCCAGTGAGTGGGATTCCCTACCGTTCGGAAATAGATGGACTGCGCGCCATCGCGATTCTGGCGGTTGTGCTTTATCACGCCCACTTTGGATTGCACGCTGGTTTGGTGGGCGTGGATGTATTCTTCGTCATCTCCGGTTATCTCATCACGTCGTTGCTGTTGCGTGAGTGGGATACAACCAACCGTCTCGACTTGTTCGCTTTCTACGCCAGGCGCGTGCGCCGTCTGTTCCCGGCCCTCATTCTGGTCGTCATCAGCGTACTGATTGCCGCATCGCTTTTACTCACACCCTTTGGAGAGATCAGGCAAGTCGCACAATCGGCGGCGGCATCATTGCTATTTGTCGGCAATTTCTTTTTTCAGGCACATACAGGCGGTTATTTCGATCCCAGCGCCGAACATCTCCCACTGCTGAACATGTGGTCCCTGGGTGTGGAGGAACAATTCTATTTGTTCTGGCCGCTGGGATTGCTCCTCATCCTGAAGTGGCGACGGCAGTCGGCCTTTGCCATTCTCGCAATGTGCGGCGTGGCCTCGCTGATCTGCGCTGAAGCCTTGATGCTCTATTCCCCAACCGCAGCGTTTTACGAAATGCCCGCGCGCTTCTGGGAGTTGGCACTCGGCGGGCTGATCGCATTGCGACCACCGCAAAAACTGGTAGATGGACGCGTCCCCGCGGCCGTGGGTGTGATTATCGTGCTCGTGGCGACACTGATCCCCATCCAGCACTTCCCCGGGATCGGCGCGTTGCCAGCGGTCATCGGCGCGGGATTCCTGCTCTATGCGGTGCATGGTTCCACTGAGCTTGGGTGGGTTGGCAGGTTCTTGCGATCGCGGCTGATGGTCTTTTTTGGTTTGATCTCGTATTCCCTGTATTTATGGCACTGGCCCTTGCTGGCGCTCGCAAGAATGACGCATGCCGGTCCCCTGCCAGTAACAATCCGCATCGTGTTATGCGTGGCGGCAGTGGTGCTGGCCTGGATGAGTTATCGTTTTATGGAACAGCCGTTTCGCCATCGCCAGCCGGGAACCTCCGGCCGCAAGGTTGTGATTGCCGGATTGATCGCTGCCGCATCCCTGGCTTTCGCCTCAGTGACGCTCGGCAACGCCCTGAACCGGGAACCGCCGCCGACCGATCTGGCTTCACGGACAGCCGCTGATTTTCCGCAAAACCGTTACCGGTGTAATTACCGGGAAGACCAGTCGCTACATGACTTCCCCCGCTCCGGCTGCAATTCAGTCGAGGGGAAACCAGTCCAGGTGGTGATCTGGGGAGACTCGCATGCCCTGGCGTGGCAGCCATTCGCCTGGGCGCTTGCGCAGCGCGAGGGCGTCGCGGCCACGGATTATTCCCGTGATGGCTGTCCACCGGTGCTTGAGTACGGCAGCGGCCACAATTACCTGCAAAAAAAGCGCTGCATCGATTTCAATCAGCTTGTGCTTGGACGGATCAAGAATATCCATACCCTGATTCTCACGGCGCTGTGGCCTGAACCATCGTCCGATCCTGATTTTTACCAGAAATTCGCGGTAACCATCCAGGAAGTTCAACCGCTGGTCAAAATGATCATGCTGCTCGGGCCAACGCCCTCTCTGCGGGATTCTGTGCCCGACTGCATCCGAACGCACGATTTACCAGCTTGCGCGATCAGCGCCCGCGACTACGAAGTGCAATCGCAGCCCGTGAGAGCCTGGTTGCGCAGTCTCGCTGCAAAATACAAAAACATTGAATACGTGGAACTGGGCAACTTCTTCTGCAATACCAGCATCTGTCCCGCAATCAAGGACGGATACAGTCTTTACTGGGATGCAAGTCACGTCTCAACGACCGCTGCACGCGCGTTCTCGCAGGAATATTTCGGCCAACAAGATCAAGATTCCGCCGCAAAACAGGCTTCAATGCACCCCCGCTGAACGAAAAGTAGGAGCGGCAGTACCTGCCGCGATCCCTATCGAACGCATCAGCATTGCGAGAAATTGGCAATCAATCGCGGGCGATACTCCGGCTCCCACAAGAAAAAACCAAGCCGTCCCGCCGCCCATAACAGCTGGTGTGCTTCCAGCAGAAGTATCACGCCACGCGCGCCAAAACCTTGAGCGCGGCTTTCGGGTCCGCTTCCAAAATGGTGAGCAATGCACGGGAGGGTCCGGAGGGCAATACCCGACCTTGCTCCCAGTTCTGCAGTGTGCGCAAACTGAACCCAAATGCCGCGGCAAATTCCGATTGAGAAAGCCCCAGCCGCTCTCGAAGGGCAACTACGTCAGGAACCGGTAATTCGATGGCTTTCATGCCCCGCACCCGCTTGCCACGCATATGTGCTCCCATCTGGCGAACACTCTCCAGCAAATCTTCAAACTCACGCTTATTCATGTGGCACCTCCTGCTCGATTAACCGCTTGAGCACTTTTGTCTGTTCCGGAGTCAGATCCTGTTGCTCGTTTTTTGCATAGACATACAGCATGTACAGCCGTCCTTCGCGAGACCAGTGGTAGTAAATCACCCGAATGCCTCCGAGTTTGCCGCGTCCGGCCGCCGCCCAACGCACCTTGCGTAGACCCCGGCTACCGGGAATCTTGTCTCCCAGCTCGGGATCAAGCGTCAGCGCGTATTGCAGCGCAGCGTACTCATCGTCTTCGAGCAACGCCTGGATCTTTCGGGTGAATACAGGAGTCTCAAAAATTACCATGTCATACTATACGCTAATAGCGTATGACCTGCAATACTCATGGGATACACAAGTCGGCACCTTTACTGACTCAAGAACGGCGCTTGCATCGCGCGCTGCCGTACTGAGTTTCACACTTCCCTTTCCCTCCTTTACGAAACTAGAACCTATCTCAAAATCTCGTTCACCCTGAGCGTAGCGCCACAAGCGTGAAGTCGAAGGGCATCCAGTACCTGAACTTTCCGTGTTTCGACTCCGCGGAACTACGCTCAACACAAACGGTTTTAGATTTTGAGATAGGTTCTAGAGACTTGAGTTGGCACGAAACCTGCTTCGTGTACTAACAAAGCCTATCCGTTCGGGGATTATGTTATGAAAAGAACAATTCGGGGTTTTACGTTAATTGAACTGATGATCGTCATCGCCATCATCGGCGTGCTGGCGAGCATCGCGATTCCGCAATATCAGGACTATGTGACGCGAACCAAAGTCTCGGAAGGTCTGAGTCTAGCGGACGAGGCAAAAATCGCCGTTGCAGAAACTTTCCAATCACTGGGCCGAATGCCCATCGGAAACAACGGCTCATTTGATCTACCCACACCCACCAGCATCGCCGGCACATATGTCACTAGCGTCACAGTAACCGGTGGTAACGGTCAAATCGTCGTTGTTTACAACGGCAACATAGGCGGTGGCGTCACCGCGGGTCAGCAGCTGACCTTGACTCCGGGAACCAGCCCTGAGGCGGCGATAGCCTGGGCTTGTGGCTATAGCTCGGTAACCATCAACGGCACCACCGTAGGTGGACCTGGTGCGGGTACGAACGTAGCATCTAAATACCTGCCCGCGAACTGCCGTGGCTGACAATATGTGTCAGAAACTGACAAAAACGGCATCCGCGAGTGACCAAGTCTGACCCATAAGACATGCAAGCTCCCTTCAAACCCGCGAAAACTGGACTTGGCATGCAGTTTGCTTGACATAGTATGAAAGCGCCCTTGTGCGCCAGTTGTACTTTCACTTTTTAAGGAGTTCTCGTCATGAACAAGGCACAGAAGGGTTTTACCCTAATCGAGTTGATGATCGTAATCGCGATCATCGGCATCTTGGCGGCCATCGCCATTCCTCAGTACCAGGACTACGTAATCCGTTCAAAGGTCACGGAAGGCCTGAATCTGGCCGCGGCGGCCAAAACGGCGGTGGCGGAAACCTACCAAGCCAACGGTCAGCTGCCGACAGGAACTAACGCCAGTTATGGCCTGCCTGCAGGTAGCAGCATTTCCGGCACCTACGTTGGCTCAGTTTCTGTAGCCGCCACCGGCGCTGTTGGTACAGGTGGTGCCATCACAGTCACATATGACGCGGCAGAATCTCACTTGAATACTCTCACGCTAAAATTGTTCCCGGTTACTGCTTCGGGTAGCATTGCATGGGTATGCGGGAATGGGGCTATCACAGTAAATGGTACAAGCTATGGTCCTTATGCTGGTACAACCGTACCCAATAAGTACTTGCCGGCGAACTGCCGCTAATAATTACTTAAGATTGATTTTGTATGATTTCTACCCCGGCTCCGCCGGGGTATTTTTTTGTGATGGGAGGCTTCTGCAGACATGAAATTTGCCGTTATTCGACGCTGGCCGCTGCTAATAACCGTGTTGCTTTTGCTAGTCGCCACACTGCTGGCTTATTGGCCGGGCCTACACGGGCCATTCTTGTTTGATGATTATTCCAGCATCACCAACAACCCAGCGCTACACCTTGGCGGATTGGCGCGACACGATTTGATGCGCGCGGCATTTTCCTCGCACGCCGGCTTGTTGCTACGACCAATCAGCATGATGAGCTTCGCGATGAATTACTATTTCTTCGGCGAGAGTTCATTTTCCTTCAAGCTTGTCAATCTCTTTATCCATCTTGCCAATGCGCTTTTGATCCTGTGGCTGTCGAGGCGGCTGCTGGTGAATTGCCGTCGACGCTTTCAATTCGAGTGGACCGATACGCAGCTTACCTGGGCCAGCGTAATCGTCACTGCCGTCTGGGCGTTGCATCCACTCAATTTAACTTCGGTGTTGTACGTAGTGCAGCGCATGACCAGCCTCGCGGCACTGTTTACGCTTACCGGCATGCTGGCGTACATCTATGGCCGCGAGCGCATGGTTGCCGAAAAAACTGGTTGGCCGCTGGTGTGGCTGCTGACGCCCTTATGTGGGGTGATCGGCGTTTTGTGCAAGGAAGACGCGGCACTCCTGCCTTTGTATTTGCTGGTTATCGAGTGGCTGATTTTCGGCTTCCAGAGTGCCAACCAAAGGGTGGCAAAAAACGTGTGGGCATTCTACTTCTGTGGCTTGTTATTACCGGGCCTGATCGGTGTTGCATACCTGATTCACCACCATGAAATCCTCGCGGGATATGCCGGCAGGAGTTTTACGCTTCCTGAGCGGGTGCTCACGGAATTCCGGGTAGTGTTTCTGTATATCAAGTGGACATTCTTTCCGGATATACGACAACTTGCTCTGTATCACGATGACATTCGTGTCTCCACCGGCCTGTTGGCGCCAATGACGACACTGTGGAGCCTTTTGGCGCTTGTTGCTCTGCTGGCGCTGGCTGTTTGGCAGCGCAAGCAGCGACCGCTGCTTTCGCTCGGCATCCTGTGGTTCTTTGCCGGTCAGATGATGGAATCTACTGTGCTGCCATTGCTGATCGCCTTCGAACACCGTAACTACCTGCCGGATTACGGATTGCTGCTGGCCTTCTTCAGCCTGCTGTTGTTGCCAGCAGCTTCGGGCTCACATGTGCTGCGCCCCTCCTTGCGATGGGCGCTCGCGGCGCTCATATTGCCGGTGCTGTTTTCCGCTACATTCATACGCGCCAGTGAATGGCGCAGCTATTTGGATTTTGCATACTACGAAGCTCTGCATCACCCCGAATCCGGGCAAGCTCTCTATTCACTTGGTCAGGCGTATTCCAATCTGGCTCTGGCTGGTGACCTCAAGAATCCGGAGCAGGCTTTGCAAGCTCTGTCCCGAGCCGCGGCACACAGTACCAACATCATGCCGGATGTCGCCATGATGATCGTCAGCGCAAAATTGAATCGGCCAGGAAATCCCGAATGGGAGCAGCATGCTAGAGAACTGTTGCTGGCTAAGCCACTGGGTGTAGAGGATATGAATTCGCTCAAGGCACTGGTCAGCTGCATGCCAACCAAATGCCAAGCGCTCAAGTCCACGACTCTATCGCTGATACAAACCGCATTTATCTCAGCAAATCGTTATGTACCGAATGCGGACCTGTGGATCGTTTACGGCAATTATCTAACCTACACAAGCCATCCGCTCAACGAAATAGTCGCTGCGATGCAGCAGGCCGCCGACCTGGCACCAAGTATCCCCCAATACCATATCAATCTGGCAAAAGGCCTGACCATGGAGGGTGAATTCGATGCTGCTGAATCACAAATACAGCAGTTATCACGACTGAACAAATTCGGTAGTCTGGATTCGGAGATCCAGCAGCTCAAGGCCAATCTGGCGGCAGGACGTGCTGAAACCGCTAAAGGGCATCTCTAAAAATAGATCTTTCCCTGATTTTTAAAGCTACCCTGAACAACAACATCAGGCCAAGAAATTGAACCATCCTTAGCCAGCCTTGATATTGCCTAGGCGCGTAATTACAATGGACTTACATCTTTACAGGTTCGGTCATCATGAAAGTCGCTATCGTTCGTATCGGTAATTCCAAAGGCATCCGCCTTCCCAAGGCCATTCTGGAACAATGTAACCTGGATGATGAGGCTGACCTGGCCGTGAGGGATGGGCAAGTGCTCATCCAGCCCCTGCACCGTGTTCGTAGCGGGTGGGATGCCGCCTTCGAAGCCATGCAGAAGGCGGACGACGATGCCTTGCTGGATACGAACGTCGAAACCACGACTGCCTGGGATCGCAGCGAATGGCGCTGGTAATCAAGCGTTTTGATATTTTCCTGGTGAACCTGGATCCCACACTGGGACACGAGATCCGAAAGACTCGTCCCTGCATCGTTATTTCACCCGACGAGATGAACCGACATATCGGAACCACCATCGTGGCTCCAATGACTACCCACGGACACGAATATCCAACCCGCGTTCCGATTTTATTCAAGCGAAAACGCGGCCAGATTGTGCTGGATCAGATCCGCACCGTGGACAAGCTGCGTTTAGTAAAACATCTCGGAAAGCTGGATGCGCCGACTGCCAGCCGGGTGTTGACCGTCCTTAGTGAGTTATTTGCGCGCTGAATAATTCCGTTTGTGTGCATACTTCTTGTAGGAGCGGCGGTGACCGCCAGGGGTAAGCTGCGTCAGCAGCGCACGGGCATACAGGGATGTATGCCCTGGACTTTCAAGTGGAGCAGGAAGCGTAGCTTGAAAGGCGGAAATGTAGATTTTGCAGGAGCATAAATCTGTCCCCGCCGCGATTATTCATCTCTCCAATCCATCGCGGCGGATACCGTCGCTCCTACGAAACCGCTCCTACAAAACTTTCGCCAGCACAGATTGTTTCTGAGAGAATGCGCGAAAGTTTGACTATGGCGAACCAACCGGAATGCGCAGCTCCATGTCGTCATCACGGATTTACCTGTACGCCGCTTTCCTGGCAGCGCTGATCCTTACGCTGCTCGCGTATTTACCGGGCCTGCACGGTCCGTTCGTGTTCGACGACATCACCAACATCGTGCAAAACAAGGCACTGGTGATGCACAGTCTGGCCTGGGACCAGCTCATGCATGCAGCGCTGTCGTCTGACGCGGGACCAACGCGGCGTCCGCTCAGTTCGCTGTCTTTCGCTTTCAATATCTATTTCAGCGGTCTGGATGCCACGGCGTTCAAGATAACCAACCTCGTCATCCACCTGTTAAATGGCATATTGGTCTTCACACTGCTGCGGCAAATTGTGGGGTATTGGTTGAAGAAGGGCATCATCCAATCGGCCAGCACGGCATTCTGGCTGCCACTGCTGTGTGCCGCCGCCTGGCTGCTGCATCCGCTGAATCTGACCGCGGTACTGTTTGTAGTGCAGCGGGAAACCAGCCTGTGTTCGCTGTTCATGTTATTAGGTTGTGTACTTTACACGCATGGCCGGCTGCGCCTGCTGGCCGGCAAATCCGGATGGCTGTTGCTATATATCGGTACAGCAGTCACGGGATTGCTCGCACTCGGCTGCAAGGAAACAGCGGTTCTACTGCCTGTCTATTTACTGGTAATCGAATTGTACGTGTTCCGGTTTAGCGCCGATGCTGCCGAAGTCAAAATTAATGATCCCCTCCCCCTCACGAGCGTGGAGGAAAGAGTTGGTGTGAGCGCCAATCCTGCCGACGCCAATATCAAAGAAGATCCCCTCTCCCCCACGATCGTGGGGGAGAGGGTTAGGGTGAGGGGGTATCTTGATTTACCGCAGCGCTTGATTGGCATGGTCCTTGCTCACTTTGCAAGCGCCCCTCACCCCCACCCTCTCCCCGCGAATGCGGGGCGAGGGAGTATTTTTGAGTTCGGTTCCCGGAGAACCGGTCTGGTTACTTTCTTCGGATTATTTCTGGTGCTGCCTTTCTGCCTTGGCCTGGTGTGGATCTTCGTTATTCACCACGGCGCCGTCCTGAGTTATACCGGGCGGGAGTTCACGCTGGGCGAGCGGCTACTCACGGAAACGCGCGTGGTCTGGGATTACATCCGCTGGACGCTATTCCCACGCCTGCCGGACTTGGGCCTGTACCACGACGACATTCCGCTCTCCACCGGTCTGCTGATGCCGATCACTACGCTGTTATCCATCATCGGACTTTTGGCTTTAGCTATTATTGCCGCGCTGACTTGGAAGAAACGCCCCTGGATCAGTTTCGGCATTCTCTGGTTCTTTACCGGACAATTACTGGAATCCACCGTTATACCATTGGAAATCGCGTTCGAGCACCGTAACTATCTCGCCGACATCGGCGTCTTGTTTGCGGTCTTCGGCTTCGTCCTCACAGAACCCTCGCGTTTAATCAAACCACGGCTTCGTATCGGCATCCTGATAGTGCTGGCGCTCACCTATGGTGCTGTAACCGGCATGCGTGCTTATGTCTGGCGCGATAATCTTTCACTGGTGCAAACCCAGGCAGCAAATCATCCGCGCTCGCCTTATGCAACCTATGCGTTAGGCGAAGAACTCACCAATCTGGTTTTGGCGGGCGATAAAAGATTGCTGCCAGAGGCGATCAAGGCACTAGCGCATTCGGCGTCTTTGCCCAATTCCGGCATCATCGCCGGCGCCGCGCTGGCGCTGCTGGAAAGCCAAACTACCGATAACAACGATCCGGCGAATTTCGCGCGCATGGCGCAGCGGCTACGCACTCATCCCATCAGTGCTTCGGATCAGCAGGGGCTTCTCGCTCTGGTTCAATGTCAGGGCGCGGACAATTGTCATTTCCCGCCTAGCGCACTGCAATCCCTGTTCGATGCGGCTCTGGCCAATCCACATCTGCGAGAAAATCCATCGACCTATGCCAACATCCTCACCGACTATGGAAATTACGTCAGTCAGGGTCCGGACAAGGACCTGCAGAAAGCCCGCTCACTCATGAAACAAGCTGCGGACGCAGCGCCGGGCACCCCGCAATACCGTATCAACGTGGTGATCGTGGATATTGCCCTGCAAGATCCCGTGTTGGCTGAACGCGACTTGGGAAAAGTCATGGCGCTCAATAAGCTTGGCAGCTTGGCTCCGGTAATTTCCGGTCTTCAGAATCGCATCGCTGAACTCAAGCAGGCACCGGCCAGTCGCCTGCCGGTAAAAGGCCCAGAGCACAAAGCCCCCACCGCTGCGACCCGGTAAGGATGTTATATTGCCCGCTCATCAGGGGCCGGAGCCACATTCATGCCGGAAAAATCCCAGTCGCTCAGCATCATCCTGCCCGCGAAAAACGAAGCGGCGGCGCTGCCGGAATTACTGGCAAGTCTCCACTCACTTTATCCGCAAGCTGAGCTGATTCTGGTGGATGATGGCTCTACGGATGACACTGGACGCATCGCCGAAGAGCACGGCGCGCGTGTCGTACGGCATCTCTACTCTATGGGTAACGGGGCGGCTATCAAATCCGGCGCACGTGCAGCCACCGGCGATGTGCTGGTGTTTATGGATGCAGATGGTCAGCACGACGTCAGCGACGTTCGTCTGCTGCTGGAAAAACTGCAAACCGGTTACGACATGGTGGTCGGAGCACGCAACAGTCAGTCCCAGGCTTCCATCGGCAGGAACATCGCAAACCGCATCTACAACCGTCTCGCCGGTTGGGTGGTGGGCCATCGCGTACCGGACCTGACTTCAGGTTTCCGCGCTGTCAGAACGGATTACTTCCGTGAATTCCTGCATCTACTGCCGAATGGGTTCTCCTATCCCACCACCATCACCATGGCATTTTTTCGGGCCGGCTATGCAGTTGCTTACGTCCCCATCACCGCCAGTAAACGCATCGGCAAAAGCCATATCAATCCACTACGCGATGGCGTGCGTTTCCTGTTGATCATCTTCAAGGTTGGTACGCTGTATTCGCCGCTCAAGATATTTTTTCCCATCAGCATGGTTTTCTTTCTGCTCGGCCTCGCGCGTTATCTATATACATTTCTCGCCACGCATCAGTTCACGGTCATGAGTGCCTTGCTGTTCATCACCGCGATACTCATATTCCTGATCGGCTTGGTATCCGAACAGATCACGAACCTGCTATTCACGACCCGCGACCAACGGTAAAACAGGGCTCCGGAGTGCCGCATTGACTTGGTCCACCAAGTGGGCTAAGTTTCAGGCATGAGTCAAGTCATCAATGTTCACGAAGCGAAGACCCATCTTTCCCGTCTGCTGGACAAGGCGCATGCGGGTGAAGAAATCGTACTCGGTAAAGCCGGCAAACCGTATGCGCGCTTGGTTCCGCTGAATCCCGCCGGCAAACGCCGCCTGGGCTTCATCAAGGGCAAGCTCGACGAACACTTCTTCGAGCCCTTGCCGGACGAGGAACTGGATGCTTGGGAAGGCAAGTGAATATCCTGCTCGATACCCACGTTTTTCTGTGGGCCGCCATGCAGCCGGAACAGCTGTCGTCGAAGGCGCGCCGTCTGCTCGAAAACGAGGAGACCGGGGTGGCCGTGAGCGTGGCGACGGCATGGGAAATCTCAACCAAATTCCGCCTTGGCAGATTGCCGGGCGCGAAACTCCTCATTGCGAACTATGAAGAAGCCGTAAGGCGTCTGCGGGCCCGTTCACTGCCCATCAGCAATGCACACGCCCTGTTGGCGGGAGCTTACAAACAAGCTCACCGTGATCCTTTCGATCGCATTCTCGCCGCACAGGCTGATATTGAAGGCCTTACCTTGGTCAGCAAGGATCGCGCCTTGCGCCAATTCGGTGTGAAACTGCTGTGGTAACGCCACACGCGGAAGCAAAAGTGGATTTGTCCCGCTCGCGTCTTCTGGCCATCAAACGCAACCTGCTGCCGCTGGTCTGTAGCATGGAACCACTGAACTGGCAGATGGCGGTGGAGCCGGCAAAAATTGCAGATACAATAATCGCAGGGCCGTCCGCCTCGGCCGCTACCTATAATACTTTTATCGCCACGCATCAGTTTACGGTCATGAGTGCCTTGCTGTTCATCACCGCGATACTCATATTCCTGATCGGCTTGGTATCCGAACAAATCACCAACCTGCTGTTCACCACCCGGCCGCAACGCTGATACAGGACAAACAAATGGGCACGCAGGTATCGATGACTACCAACACTTGCCGGAGAGCATCCCGTTGGCCCTGAAAGCTATTCGCAGCAAAGCCGACTTGGCCATCAACGGCGCACCGCCCGCGTTTACCGAGCCGCTGCACGTGGGCCGACCGAATATCGGAGACCGCGCAACGTTTCTGCAAAAGGTCAATCAGGTTCTCGATAATTACTGGCTGACCAACAACGGCCCGATGGTGCAGGAATTCGAAAAGCGCATTGCCAGTTATCTCGGCGTGAAGCATTGCGTAGCCATGTGCAACGGCACGATTGCGCTGGAAATCGCCATCCGCGCACTCGGGCTGGAAGGCGAGGTCATCGTTCCATCCTGGACCTTCGTCGCCACCGCGCACGCCTTGTATTGGCAAGGCATTACGCCGGTATTTGCCGACATTGATCCGGTCACACACAATCTTGATCCCGACGCGGTATGCCGCATGATCACGCCGCGCACTACTGGCATCATTGGCGTACACCTGTGGGGCCGAGCCACACCGATAAACGAACTACAAGCCATCGCTGACGAACATGGGCTGAAGCTGATGTTCGATGCCGCGCACGCATTCGGCAGTACCTATAAAAGTAAAGCCATTGGCCAGTTTGGCAGTTGCGAAGTGCTTAGTTTTCACGCAACCAAGGCCTTCAACACCATGGAAGGCGGCGCCGTCACCACCAACGACGACAAACTTGCCGAAGCCATGCGCCTGATGCGCAATTTCGGCTTCCAGGGCTACGACAACGTGATTCACCCAGGGACCAACGGCAAGATGATCGAGGTGTGCGCCGCGATGGGGCTGGCCAACCTAGATGGATTCGACGAAATCATCGCCGTCAATCGCTGCAATCACGTTGCATATAAACAGGCACTATCGAACATTCCTGGCATTTCGTTACTGGACTACGATACGGCCGAGCGCAACAGTTATCACTATATCGTTGCCGAGGTTGGTGCAGATTGTGCTGCGAACCGCGACGACATCATCTCTGCGCTACATGCTGAGAACATACTTGCACGCAAGTATTTCTGGCCAGGCTGCCATGGCATGAAGCCTTATCGCGACCTGTTCCCACATACTGATTTAGTGCTGCCCAATACGCTCCGTGTCGCGGAAAAGGTTATCGTTCTGCCAAACGGTACAAGCATCACAACGACAGATGTTGGTTCGATTGGAAATATCATCGCGCAAGTGGTGAAAACACCATGAATGGCACTCCCAATCAATTCAACCAAACACCGCCCGACTTTCGGATACTTTACATTTTTGGTGCAGGTGGTTCGGGACGCGAGATAGCTTGGCTAGCAGAACAGGTTTGGGGCGATGCTGTGCAGCCAGTGTTCCTGGTCGATCGGCCAGAATACCTGCGTGATTCTGTCAACGGGTTCCCCGTGCGACTCCTGTCACAAGCGGAATGCCTACCAGATGCCCGTTTTCTGGTTGCCCTCGGAGATCCGATCTTGCGCAGGAAGGCGGCTGAGGCATGCAGGAAAGCAGGTCATACACCCGTTACGCTTGTGCATCCTCGTGTAGAGATGTCGCATCGCGTTGAGATTGGCGATGGCGTCATAATCTGTGCCGGGGCAATTGTTACCACAAACATTTTTATCGGTCCACATGTACAAATCAATGTTGGTAGCACGGTAAGCCACGATGTATCAATCGGCGAATTCTCGACGCTGTCTCCAGGAGTCCATGTATCGGGTAATGTCCAAATAGGGTGTGACGTGTTCATAGGTACCGGCGCCTGCATCATCA
Organism: Gammaproteobacteria bacterium; assembly: GCA_050739415.1. Lineage (GTDB taxonomy): Bacteria > Pseudomonadota > Gammaproteobacteria > Natronospirales > REEB76 > REEB76. Next base: position 15,712 of record JBOIBD010000011.1, read on the forward strand.
ATGGCAAACCGGGAGCACCGCTTATAATCGGTGACGGAGCGGTGATTGCTGCAGGCGCCTGCGTTACTGGTCCGGTTGAAGCCGGCGCGCTCGTAGCCGGGGTACCGGCAACCCGAAAACGCTGACTAATGCTCAAGCAACGTGCACTGTCTGCTACGCTCTGGAGTGGCGCGGATATCCTCCTGCGCCAAGGGCTGCAATTCGTGATCACGATTGTGCTCGCCCACCTGCTAAGCCCGAGCGAGTTCGGCACCATTGCTTTGTTGGTGTTGTTTACCGGCATAGCAACAGTGTTTGTGGATGGCGGATTCTCTGCTGCGCTCATCCAGCGGCAAGACGTGAACCACAACGATGAATCCACGGTTTTCTGGTTCAATTTGTGCATAGGTGCCGTGGTTGCCCTAGGTCTGTGGGCTGCCGCACCGGCAATTGCGAGATTTTATGCACAACCGATCCTCGTGCCGTTAATGGTCGTGCTAGCGCTGAATGTGTTTTTGGGTGCACTCGGCGCGATCCACGCAACTTTACTGACGAAACGCCTGGATTTTCGCACCCAGATGAAGATTGGCGTTGTAGCGACGCTTGTATCCGGCAGCATCGCAATATGGATGGCGTGGAAAGGCTATGGAGTATGGTCGCTTGCGGCTCAAGCCATCGGCATGACGACAGTTACAACTACCCTGCTGTGGTTGTTCAACCACTGGTATCCGAATTTGTCATTCAGCCGCGCCTCGGCACGTAAATTGTTTGGCTTTGGTGGCTACCATCTCGGCTCCAGCTTACTAGAAATCATCTATGTCCGCCTCTATACGGTGCTGGTCGGCAGGTTCTATGGGGTCCGTGAACTGGGCTTCTACAACAACGCCGACAACACCAAACAACTACCCGCCGGTTTTCTGACCAACGTACTATCGCGAGTCGCATTTCCAATGTTTTCTGAAGCAGCGGAAGACAAAGTCAAATTGCGACGTGGGATGCAACTGGCAGTACGCGGGACGATGCTGCTGAACGCCCCCATGATGCTTGGCATGGCTGCAGTAGCAGAACCGCTGGTGCGGACGCTGTTCGGTGCTCAATGGCTCGCAGCAGTACCCATCCTGCGCGTGCTGTGCCTGGCTGGGTTGTTATGGCCGTTGCATGTACTCAATCTGAATGTACTCATGGCTCAAGGGCACTCCCGGCTGATGTTTCGACTGGAAGTAACAAAAAAGGTAATTGGGGTTGTCTTGCTCTGTGTAGGTGCGCTGTATGGTGTGCTGGGGATTGCCTGGAGTCAGGTAGTATTCAGCGTGATGGCGTTTACCATCAATGCCTACTATACCTGGCGCTTTCTCGATTATGGAATTGGCGCACAATTGCGCGATTTTTGGGCTTTGCTGTGCATCGCAGCAGTGATGTCGGCTATCGTGTACCTGGCTTCAGTTGCATGGCATGCGACGCCTGCGGTCGAACTGATTGGACTGGTCGTGCTGGGTGCGGTTATTTTCCTGACAACCGTGTGGTTGTTGCGTTTGGCCGCTGTACAAGACGTGGTTACACTATTCAGACGCATGCCCACCAATCCACTGGATCGAGCAAAATCGGCATGATCAGTTCTGCCATGGATAGCCACCGATAAGGCTCGAGATCGTAATGACACAACCCTCGGTTTCTGTCTATATCCTTACCTGTAACCAGCAGCGGTATATCAAGCAGTGCGTGGAGAGCGCGCTGGCTCAGGCGTCAGATATATCACTGGAGATACTTGTTGGGGACGATTGCTCGAATGACGACACCAGCCAGATATTGGAGGAAATGGCAACCACGTACCCTGAAGAAATTACCCACATACGTCATCCGCACCGACTCGGACCAATGATGAACTGCCAGGTATTATTGAGGCAGGCAAAAGGTGAATTACTGGCTCATTTGGATGGTGATGATTACTGGCTGCCTGGAAAACTGAAGCTGCAGCTCGCATACATGGCGGCAAATCCAGGATGTGCGGCTGTTTATACCAACGCCATAACAGTCCGTGAGGATGGCAGCACCATAGGACTGTTCAATAACGAAGGCAATGGACGCTATGATCTTGCGGCCATGTTGCGACGAGGCAATTTCTTGAATACCAGTTCAATGGTTTTTCGTTCAGAATTGAAAGCTGCCCTGCTTGAGATCAAAGAACCATTCATTGACTACCGCATACACCTGAGACACGCTCGTACGGGCTTCTTGACCCAATTGAAACAGCCGTTGGTCGGATACCGTGTGAATTCCATCGGAGCCATGACATCAACTACCGCTTCGAACGATATGGTTCGCAAACTCTATTGGGAAGCGATTCTGGATGTACCTCGAAATCTTGTAACCGATAACGATCTTGCACACGGTGTGACAGACTTCCTTCGACGCGTGATCTCTCGTGCGCTGCGGACTCGGCGTTGGGAGCTGATACGAGAATGGGTACCGCAGGTGTATGAAACATCTCCTTATGGCATCACAAGAACAAGCTTACTCGTCATGGGATCGGTTATTCGCGCTACTTTCTTGGTAATTCTTGGCAAACTCCAGACTGCCCCCGATGGATACCGTGTAAATATTCGTCACCGTCGCTAGGCAACCAATGAGATCACGCATAAATCCAATCAGATTGGTACAAAGAGTGATTACTGGATGGGTGCCTTTTGGGCACCGTTACTGCGTGCTATGCGGCCATAACATATGGTGTTTCCTGCCCTACCAGGGCGGGTTGAAAGCAATGCCCGCGCTTATTCGTGAACTTGACATTGTGGGCAGTGACGTTGACCATTTTAGTTGTCCAAGATGTGGAGCCCATGATCGTGAACGACACCTATTCATGTATCTGAAATCGTCTGGACTACTTTCAGAATTGCACAATAAGATCATTCTACATTTTGCACCAGAAAGACAGTTTTCCAAGCACATTGCAGCTGCGAATCCTGCTCGGTATGTGCGGTGTGACCTCTACCCAACATCGCTCGAAATACAACGTGTCGACATGCTTGCGATGCCATTTGCATCCAGTTCGGTCGATTTGTTGATTGCCAGTCACGTGCTCGAGCATGTTGAGGACGACAGGCAAGCATTAACTGAGATCCATAGGGTTTTAAAGGTGGGTGGTTATGCCATCTTGCAAACACCATATAGCCGCAAACTACATCACACCTGGGAAGATGCCGGCATTGCTGATGAGGCTGCACGCTTGCAGGCCTACGGACAGGCCGATCATGTTCGCCTTTACGGAAAGGATATCTTTGAGCGCTTTATGTCGGCAGGTTTTAAATCATGTGTGCGAAGACATGCTGATGTTCTTGCTGATGTTGATGCCACCAGACTAGGTATCAATATCCAAGAACCTTTCTTTCTCTTTCAAAAAGCAAAATAAGAAATAATGCTTACATTGCCAGAATTGTTTATCCATTACTCTTGGAAACACCATTGTATTTGGCCGCATGAAGGCCATCTATGACACCCCTTATCATGTGGCATACCTGCGAACCACGCTTCGAATCAAATAGCACATGAATCAACAGGGTCATACCGAGCTTAATAAATACCAATATTTTCCATACCCTTGGCACATAGCTCCGCCGCATCAGCCTCACCGCATTACGGAACAGATAGTAGTGCCGTTGTGGAGAGCGCTTTGGCCAGATCCGCCAACCAAACCACCAGAAACGCAGACTTTGTTCGCCCATCCTGTGTTGAAAGGTGATGTAAGGGACTCCGTATAAACCATAGCCAGCAGCAAGCACACGAAATGACCATTCCGTATCCACATGATCTATGAAGAAATCCTCTTCGAGACCACCGAGTTCGTTGAATAATTCAATAGGCATGAACGTCCCGCTGCCGTTGAGATTGGCCAGTGGAACCGGTATTTGGCTACCCGGAGCAGGAAAGCTACGTGTCCAGAGCCAGCCCCGGATTTGATGGAACCCATGATCAAGTCCTGTGGAGACATCCGTGAGTCGCGGACCAATGCAGCAAGCTTTGCCGAAAGATGCTGCGATCCGATCATAACTCGCAATCAGCCGTTCCGCTCCGCCGGCGCCTAGTTCTGTGTCCTGGTCGAGCAGGAGTAGAAACCGACAGGTGGGACGCGTTTGCTGCGCATACCGTGCACCTTGATTCAATGCGGCTGGCAACCCCTTATTGGTGTCGTTTTGCAGGAAAACTGCAGTGTGCTCCACTGCTATGCGTTGTGCTTCAGCACGCAGTTCGGATCGTGAGGCATTATCCACAACAATTTTCAAAGCGGTAGATGGGAGTTGGCTAAGCTGCCGTTCAAGAATCGCTGGATCCGGATTGTAAGTGACGGTAACGATTGCAATGACGGCGAAATCAACCTTAGCGCCACTGCCCTCGGTATTCGAATAACCCGCTATTACAGTCGGTTCCTGATTCACGGCAACGTGCTATTCATGTTTGGTATTGCTTATCAATCGCTGGAGTATTTGTGCGTAGCGTTGGCTTACGGCGCCCAGGTCAAATCGATGCATCATTTGATGACGATCAACAATAACTGCATTACGGTATTGCTCAGGTGCAGCAAGCACACGCTGAACCGCCTGGGCCAAGGCAAAACTATCCCTCTGAGGTACGGATACAACACCTGTAGTATTTGAAAGCACGTCACTAGCGGTCGCCAAGTCAGAAATAATCACCGGACAGCCGCAGCCAATGGCTTCAACAGACACCAGTCCCAAGCCTTCCTGATCCCCGGACTTCGCCTGCACAAATGGAGCTACAAATACCGCTGCGCGACGATACAGGGCAGGTAAATCAGTTTGCACGACCGCGCCCACGAAATGGACTTTATCGTCTAGACCCAAGGCATGTACTTGATTCCGCAACACCGGTTCTTCGGGTCCAAAGCCGGACACGGTAAGATGAGCCTGTGGATAGGCGACCATAATGGCTGGCATTGCGTCTATCAAATAGCGCAAACCCTTTTTTTCGACCAATCTGCCCACGAATAGAATCTCGTGCTGAGAACGCGGGACTGATGTATCGCGCGTGAACCGTTCGGTCAGATCCACGCCCATCGGTTGGATTTCAACTTTGCTCACGTCAGCACCAATGCTCGCCAACTCGTTTAGCATGGCGTGGCTCACTACCGTTACCGCGGACGCTCGGCGAACGACAAAGCGCTTTAAGGCATTGAAACTTCGTCCACGCAATGCAAACAGATCAGCGCCGTGCGAGGTGACAAGATAGGGGGGCGGGCGGCGCACAATTCGGCTTAGTGCGGCAACCAGGAAACCTTGCGGCACTAGCCAGTGCGCGTGAATTACATCCGGGTGCCAGCGTCGTATCAGTTTCCAGGTAACCCACGCCTGGGCAAGCAAAAAGCCCGGTACCAGAAGCCACTTCCATGGCCGACGTTTTAAGTTGATGACGATGCCACCACTATTCACCAAGGTCTCCCATGCCGCAGGGGCGTAGCGGTAACGCCGCACATGCACGCCATCCATGATTTCCTCGGTTAGCGCACCGATCGCATGCGGGCCAAGCACGGTGACATCGAAATCACCTGTCAGACGTTTGCAGAGTTCATGAACAAAGCCGGGTTCCTGATCACCTAACCAGCGCGGATATGTGGAGGTGAGAACCAACAGGCGTGGCCGAGCTGTCAAACCTGTTCTCCGTGAACAACAGCTGAAGTCGCTGAGTTCATCGCACAATGATCTGTTTTCTCGATCGTGGGTAAAGCTCGTGGTTTATGGATCAAATAGATCAGTGTTGGGGAGAAGTTGCGTAATGCCTCCAACAGTGCCGATGGCAAAACTGATACAACACTTATCATCACTCCTTTTGGCCGCTCCAATCTCGTCAATTCATGGAGTGCTTGAGTATTGAGATTTTTATACGGCAGCCCAGTGCGCTGCAATAGCCGACGCAGCTCTACAGGGCGAAGTAAATCACAATCGTAGATCTCACCTTTTCCGCTAAGGCGAACATAGTGATCTCTCCATGCTCTGGGTATCCAACTGAGAAACGGCAGGGAGAAATGTGGCTCAACTACCTGCCACCGGCTTGGTGTGGCCAGGTAGACATATCCACCGGGTGCTAACACCCGACAAAGTTCGGTCACATGAACTGCCTGACAGTTCCGATCGCCAACATGCTCAATTACGTGATTGCTTACTACCACGTCGAAGGATTCATCATCGAATGGTAGATGCTGCCCGTCATACAGTTTGAATCGATAACCTTGATTGGTTATGCGCTGATCCTCGACATCAACTGCCCAGACATCAAACTTCGGTAACGAAAGCTCCGAAAAGTACTGGGCAATCGCGCCGGATCCGGTACCAACCTCAAGCAGATGGAACGCAGATTTCCCGTCAACTGGCAGGGGTATCAGACGGCGAATCTTCTCGGCTTTCGGCTTGCGCCCGCCCAAATCAAGCGCAGCATGTGAACTGTGCATATTCACCACATTCAGGCTAAAGTCACTTTGGCCACCAAAGCTCCGAGGCCGGGTAGATACTCTTTCAACTACCTGACCCAAGCCGGGGTGCGAAGGGAAGGATACCAGCCAAATCCCACAGCCTGCACCGCCCTAGGCCCTGGCTAAGGTCACTCACCAGCTTTGGGACGCAGGCCCCTGCCCCGGCTGGACATTTTCAGGCTATACACTACTATGTTTAGGCAGTATACGACTATACTATGTCAAATCGGGGTTATAGGTTTCGAATGCCTATTTATCGATGGATTCGAGGATCAAGGAAATGGCGACAAACACAGTCAGAGTGAACCTGACCGGCTTGCCCAGGAGACTGGTAGCCGACGGCGTGCTCAATGAAGCAGAAGCCGTGGATGTTCAGCGCGAAGCTGCCCAGGAAAAAAAGCTGCTGATCTCCTACTTGGTCAACAGCAAAATGCTCAATGCCCGGATGCTGGCTACAGCCGCGGGCGATGAGTTCGGTGTTCCGGTGCTGGATCTGGATGCCGTGGATATGTCGCAGGCTCCAGTCAAGGAGATGGAGTCCTCGCTCATGGAGAAGTACCACGTGCTGCCGTTGTTCCGACGCGGCCGCAAGATTTTCGTGGGTGTTTCCGATCCAGCGAATCTGCAAGCGCTCGATGAGATCAAATTCAAGACCGGCCTCACCGTGGACGCGGTGGTGGTGGAAGAAGACAAACTGGTGCGCGGCATCGAGGGCGCCATCCGTTCTATGGATGTCAGCATCAAAGATCTCGATGATGATCTGAGCGACCTTGATGTATCCGGAGATGAGAATGTTCACACTCTCGATGAGGAAAACCCCGACATTGATGATGCGCCGGTGGTACGCTTCGTCAACAAGATCTTGCTGGATGCCATCAACAAGCTGGCTTCGGATATCCATTTCGAACCCTATGAAAAATTCTACCGCGTGCGTCTGCGTCAAGACGGCATGCTGCATGAAGTGGCTCAACCGCCGATTACACTGGCAACGAAGATTTCCGCGCGTCTCAAGGTGATGGCGCGTCTGGATATTGCCGAACGCCGCATCCCTCAGGACGGCCGCATCAAGCTCAAACTTTCCAAAACTCGCGCGATTGATTTTCGCGTGAATACTTGCCCGACACTTTGGGGCGAGAAGATCGTGCTGCGTATCCTCGATTCCGCTACCGCCAAGATGGGCATTGATGCGCTTGGCTACGAAGATTTCCAGAAAGAAATGTATTTGAAAGCCCTGGCACGGCCGCACGGCATGATTCTTGTGACCGGCCCCACCGGCAGCGGCAAAACCGTATCGCTCTACACCGGTGTGAATATTCTCAATACCCAGGACCGGAATATCTGTACGGCGGAAGACCCGGTGGAAATCCAGTTGCCCGGTGTCAACCAGGTGAATGTATATCCAAAGGTAGGGCTCACCTTCGCTTCGGCATTGCGCGCGTTCCTGCGTCAGGATCCGGACGTGATTCTGGTGGGCGAAATCCGTGATCTGGAAACCGCGGAGATCGCGGTGAAGGCGGCCCAGACGGGCCACTTGGTACTATCCACACTGCACACCAACGACGCACCCAAGACGCTGTCACGTCTGGCGGACATCGGCGTACCGCCCTATTCCATCGCCACGGCCGTCAATCTCATCATCGCGCAACGGCTGGCACGTAAACTTTGCCCGCGCTGCAAACGTGCGGTGAAGATCCCTCCGGAGGCCTTGCTCAAGGAAGGCTTCAGCGAAATCGAAGTCAAGGCGGGCATCGAGATCTTCGAGCCGGTGGGCTGCAACGTGTGCACCGACGGTTACAAGGGTCGCAGCGGCTTGTATCAGGTCATGCCGGTTTCTGAAGAAATGGGCCGCATCATCATGCAAGGCGGCGGCGCCATGCAGATCGCGGAACAGGCAACAAAGGAAGGTGTATGGGATCTGCGCAGATCAGGCCTGAACAAAGTCAAAGCCGGCTTTACCAGTCTCGCGGAAGTGAATCGCGTGACTACCGAATAGTCCAGTTGAGTAAATAGGAAATCACCATGGCAACAGCAGTAATCAAGCAATCCAACTTTTTTTGGGAAGGCACTGACAAAAAAGGTGCGCGCATCAAGGGCAAGACCATGGCCCAGACCGAGACCGCGGTCAAAGCCGATCTGCGCCGTCAGGGCATCGTCCCCATACGGATCCGCAAGGAAAGCGTCTTCTCAGCCATGGGCCGCGGCAAACGCATCAAACCCGGTGACATCGCGTTTTTCAGCCGTCAGTTGGCCACCATGATGACGGCAGGTGTACCACTGGTGCAGGCCATCGACATCATCGGCCGCGGCCATGCCAACCCGCGCATGCGCGATATGGTCTTGGGTATCAAAACCGACGTGGAATCCGGCAATACCCTGGCCGACTCCCTGGCCAAGAAACCGCTGTATTTTGACAAATTGTTCGTGAATCTGATCCGCGCAGGCGAGCAATCCGGTTCCCTGGAAACCCTGCTGGAACGGATCGCCACCTACAAAGAAAAGACCGAAGCCATCAAGAAAAAAATCAAGAAGGCCATGTTCTATCCAGCGGCTGTGTTGGTGGTGGCCGTGATCGTCACAGCCATCCTGTTGATCTTCGTGATTCCGGAATTCCAGTCTCTGTTCAGCAGTGCCGGCGCGGCCCTGCCAGCATTCACCCAGATGGTGGTCAACCTGTCGAAGTCTGTGCGCACGGAAGGTTGGCTTTATCTCATCGTCATCATCGCAATTATCGTTGGATTCATCATGACGATGAAGCGCTCGCCACGCTTCCGGGAATTGGTGGACAAGGTAGTGTTAAAACTGCCGGTTATCGGCATGATCCTCACCAAGTCCTGCATCGCGCGTTTCACCCGTACACTTTCCACCATGTTCTCGGCAGGCGTGAACCTGGTGGAAGGACTGGGTTCGGTAGCCGGCGCCACCGGCAATATCGTTTATGAAAAAGCCACGCTCAAGATGCGCGACCAAGTGTCCACCGGCCAGCAATTGAACCTGGCCATGGCGCAGAGCGGCATCTTCCCACACACGGTGGTACAGATGATCGCCATCGGCGAAGAAGCTGGATCCATCGACACCATGGCTTCCAAGGTGGCGGATTTCTACGAGGCAGAAGTGGATAACGCCGTGGACGCCATGTCGAGTCTCATGGAACCAATAATCATGGTGATCCTGGGCATATTGGTAGGCGGTCTAGTGGTCGCCATGTATCTGCCCATCTTCAACCTCGGCAACGCATTCTGAACGCCGAAAATTCAAAGGGCGCCTACACGGCGCCCTTTTTTTAAAAAAGGTTCGCATGTATCTGGTGTCTTTCCTCGAGACCACACCGCTGGCCTTCGTGGTGGTGGCGGTTTGCCTCGGCCTGATCGTCGGCAGTTTTCTCAACGTCGTCATCCATCGCCTGCCCATCATGCTGGAGCGCGAGTGGAAGAGTCAGAATGACGAACTGAATGGCAGCACGGCTGTCGCCGCAGAACCCTACAACCTGGTGGTGCCACGATCCCGTTGTCCGCACTGCGGTCATCCCATCAGCGCGCTGGAGAACATTCCGGTAGTGAGTTACCTGCTGTTGCGCGGCCGTTGCCGGAGTTGTCATGCCCGCATCTCGCCTCGTTATCTGGTGATCGAGCTGATTTCCGGAATCCTCTGCGGTTGGCTGGCCTGGCATTTCGGATTCGGCTGGCCTGTGTTGGGCGGCTTGTTGCTCACTTGGGCGCTGCTGGCCCTGGCCGCTATTGATCTTAAAACACAGCTTTTGCCGGACAAGATTACCTTACCCGTTTTGTGGCTCGGTCTGTTGTTCAGCCTCGGCCATGTGTTCACGGACCCGCGCTCCGCGCTCATCGGAGCAGTAGCCGGTTATCTGAGCCTGTGGTGCGTGTATCACGCGTTCCGGCTGCTCACCGCCAAGGAAGGCATGGGCTACGGGGATTTCAAGCTCTACGCGCTTCTGGGTGCATGGCTTGGTTGGCAAAGCTTGCCTCTTATCATCCTGATTTCGGCTGCCTCGGGGGCTCTGGTGGGCATCGGATTGATCCTCAGCCGCCGGACACAACGGGGCACGCCCATCCCCTTCGGGCCATATCTGGCCGTGGCCGGCTGGATTGCCCTGATGTGGGGGCCGGAAATCACCCGCGCGTACCTGGGCTTCGTGAGCGCCTAAGCGATGCTGAGGCTAGGCCTTACGGGCGGCATCGCCAGTGGCAAATCCGCGGCTGCGACGGAATTTGCGCGCCTTGGAGTGCCAGTGGCAGACGCCGATGTCATCTCCCGCGAACTCACCAATCCAGGTGCTGCAGGCCTCAAGCAGCTTGTAGCAACTTTGGGAACGCAATTTCTGGATGCCCATCGCGAACTGGATCGCGACCGTCTGCGCCGCCGCCTGTTTACGGATGCGGTCCTCAGAAAGCAAGTGGAACGCATCCTGCACCCGCTCGTCATCGGCCGGCTCAAAGACAGGCTGGCTGGGTTCCAGGCACCGTATGTGCTCGCTGTCATTCCGCTACTGGCGGAGAACCCCGAGGCCCGGGCCTTGGTGGACCGGGTGCTGGTGGTGGACTGTCCCGAATCGCTGCAGCTGGCCCGGCTTATGTCACGTGATGGCGAAACTGCAGGACCCGCGCGCGGCATGTTGGAGGCGCAGGCAGACCGGCAGCGACGGCTGGCGGCCGGAGATGATATTCTGATGAACACAGGCAGTTTGGCTGAGCTGACCAGATCCGTAGCCAGGCTGCATCAATTCTATCTGGATCTCGCCGGACACCCGATGTAACAGCATTCGGCCACACGGCAGCCCTGATCGGGATGCGGTATTTTGCATGTTGAATGTCGAGCAAAACCTAGCCGAAAATCTTTTGCCAGCCGAATGGCTGGTGTACGAACAGCCGCTCTCCGAACGCATACGCACATTTCTGCGCCTGGAATTCCTGTTCGAGCAATGTGAGCATCACGTCAATCTCACCTCGCCATGGGACAGCCGCTCCGCAATCGCGGCGATACTCGAGATTGGATCACTCCTCACCCGCGGTGATGTGCGCACCGAAGTGCTCAAGGAACTAGAGCGCTGCCTGTTGTTCTTGAATCGTCTCACCGGCAGTCCCGAGGTGGACAGCGCGCGTCTGCAATCGGTGCTGACCGAACTTGATACCTTGCGCAATGCCATGAACGGCGACGGCCGGCAACTGGGGCTGGGGCTCAAGGAAAATGAATTTCTCAACACCATCAGAAATCGCATGGCGATTCCTGGCGGCACCTGCCAATTCGACTTGCCGGTGTATCACGCCTGGCTCACGCAGACGCACGCCAAACGCATACGCGACTTGCAGCATTGGCTGGAAGAAATCCGTCCCCTGCGCGACACCATCAATCTGCTCATGGCCCTGACGCGTGAAAGTGCATTGCCCACGCGGGAAACGGCAGAACAGGGCATGTATCTGCGCATCTTTGAAGGCCCCGCCTGTCCATTAGTGCGCGTCATGGTGCCGGCTACCAGCGGCGTCTATCCTGAGATCAGCGCCGGCCGACAGCGCATCACCATCCATTTCCTGGAACGTCATGAAGCGGACGGACGCGCCCAGCAGACCAAGCGCGACATCGGTTTCAAGCTGGTGTGCTGCCAACTCTGACAACGATGAAAGATTCGCAAGTCGTCACATGTCCACACTGCGGCAAACAGGTGCAGTGGACGGCGGCATCCGAATGGACGCCGTTTTGTAGTGAGCGTTGTCAGTTGATTGACTTGGGCGACTGGCTGCTGGAGAAACGCACCATCCCTGGCGACGCGGTACCCGAGGATCAGGACGCTGGGGAGGAATAGTTCCAAAGACTACGCGTGGCGGCAATGCCATGACCGCCGAGACTGCGCACCTTATCCAGCTGTCCGGGCTGCATGCCGCCAATGGCATACACCGGCACCACGCTAAGCGTCACCAGACGCGCAAATCCATCCCAGCCCAGGGTCGTCGCGTGAGGATGACTGGACGTGGTTTGTACCGGTCCGAGAATGATGTAATCCAATCCACGGGCCTGCGCCCGGCGAATTTCGTTTTCATCGTGACAAGACGCGCCTGTCAGAAAACCTTCTGGCAACGGCCTGCCCGCTCCCTGCATCAAACGTGTGCTGTTCAAGTGCACGCCGTCGGCATTCAATTCCTGCACTAGTCGTGGTTCCGTATTCAAGATAATGCGTGCAGCATAGCCGTGGCACAGCGCAATAACTTCACGCGCCAAAGACGTGTAACCCGGCAGTGTGAGTTCCGGCGCACGTAGCTGGACACATTCAACACTCTGCTCAAGAGTCTTCCCCAGAGTTTCAAGATATCGGGGCATGCCCGATCCCGGTGACGGCGTCACCAGCATTCGTGGTGGCAAACGAATAGCTGTCACGATCGGTCCGTCAGCAGGCAGCAGATTCCAGCTGGAAAGCTCGTCCAGTTTGACCCAGGCGAATGATTGATTCTCGCGAGCCTGGAGTTCGCCGCTGTAACGCCGCACACGCCATACGTCTAGCTCCACGTGACGATCGGGATAATCGTGACCAAGATGTATCCAGGACTCGGCCTCGTGGACCGTGATTCCCAGTTCTTCGTGCGACTCGCGTTTGAGTGCCGCGAACGGCGTTTCACCTGCTTCGATCTTGCCGCCGGGGAATTCCCAGTATCCAGCCCAGGGCTTTCCCGCAGGACGCTGGTTGATAAGTACGCGGCCCGCGGTATCTTTTAGCACGGCGGCCACAACGTGGATGGTTTTCAAATCTATTTCCCAAAATGACGTTGCGATTCTTTGCACGTCCGGCTGCGATGCAATCTAGAATATTAATACGGGGTTCCGCCCCCGCACGACGGGTCCATTTTCTTTGGACGCGCAAAGAAAATGGACTAAAAGAAACGCGCCCCCAAACGCTGCCGCTTCGCGGTACCCTGCGTGCTTCCCTCGTTCGGGGCATTGCAGACGGCACATCCCTGTGCCGCTGCAATGGCTCGCCA
>JBOIBD010000012.1:0-28604 GCA_050739415.1 Gammaproteobacteria bacterium
ACGTCAATCACCGTCGCGCCGGGCTTGATCCAGGCACCAGGAATAAGGTTGGGTTTACCTACGGCCACGACCAGGATGTCTGCTTCGTTCACATATTCACTCAGGTTTGCGGTGAAGCGGTGGCAGACTGTCACTGTCGCGCCCATGAGCAGCAATTCCATGGCCATGGGGCGGCCAACGATGTTCGATGCACCCACTACCACCGCATCGCGGCCAATGAATATCTCACCATATTTACCCAGAAGTTTGATGATGCCGTAGGGCGTGCAGGGGCGCAGCAGGGGGATGCGCTGTGCCAGACGGCCGACGTTATAGGGATGAAAACCGTCCACATCCTTGTCCGGACGGATACGTTCGATAATCGTCTCGGTATTGATGTGTGATGGCAGCGGCAGTTGTACCAGAATGCCATCAATGACTGGATCGGCATTGAGTTCGTCAATGAGCTTCAGGAGTGCGGCTTCGGAGGTGTTTGCAGGCAGGTCGAAAGCGCGCGAAATGAAACCCACTTCCTTGCAAGCCTGGCGCTTGTTGCGCACGTAGATTTTCGATGCGGGATCGGTACCCACCAGTACGACTGCCAAACCCGGCACACGCATCTTATTGGTTATCCGCGAAGCCACGCGGTGCTGAATGCCGTCGCGGATTTCGCTGGCCAGAGCTTTGCCGTCAATTATCTGGGCTGGCATGGTGCATAATTTTGGTCAAGACCGTGTCATTGTCGCACGCGTGCGCCAAGGCTCCAAGATACGATTCCGTAAATTGACTGGAGTGCAGTGGGCCCGTATCATTCCCACCCTTGCGCTGATCGTGGCGGAAACCTCAGACCGCATGCGGCGGGGCGAAGTACACGGCCGGGTTGCCAGGCGAGGCGCGAGCCGAGACGGCAACAGACTGCGAGCAAAGCAGGCGCCTGATGATAAGTTTGCGTGTCGGGGCATAGCGCAGTCTGGTAGCGCACCTGCTTTGGGAGCAGGGGGTCGGGGGTTCAAATCCCTCTGCCCCGACCAAAATTGAAATGAATTTGCGCCTGTAGCTCAGTAGGATAGAGCACCGGCCTTCTAAGCCGGCGGTCGCAGGTTCGAGTCCTGCCAGGCGCGCCAATAAAGTGGCGAGCCGGCAGCGTATCAGGTTTGTCTGATTGTTATGGTGGGCGTAGCTCAGTTGGTAGAGCCCCGGATTGTGATTCCGGTTGTCGTGGGTTCGAGTCCCATCGTCCACCCCACTATTCTCTATAAATGGTTTCAGGTTCGTAGTTCTGTAAATTGCTAATCGTTGTCAAGAACCCTCTGTTGGGCCGTTAGCTCAGTTGGTAGAGCTGCTGACTCTTAATCAGTAGGTCGCAAGTTCGAATCTTGCACGGCCCACCAGAGGGTTCTTCTTTCGATCTCCCTGAGAGATGATCATTATTTCTATTTGCCAGATGCTCCAATTTCGGCATCAACGATTGACTGTGCCTCGGCCTGGATATGTTTCAGATGTTCTTCTCCGCTGAAACTTTCCGCATAGATTTTATAGATGTCTTCTGTGCCCGAGGGGCGCGCGGCAAACCAGCCTTTTGCGGTAATCACCTTCAAGCCACCGATGGCCGCGCCGTTTCCAGGTGCATGATCCAGGACGGATTCAATCTTATCGCCTGCCAAGTCCGTGGATTTAATCTGCTGTGCCGAGAGCTTTGAGAGCATCGCTTTTTGTTCAGCTGTGGCCGGCGCTTCCACCCGATCATATAGGCATTCACCGAATTCCTGTGTCAGTTGCCGGTAGAGTCCGCCGGGATCATGGCCCGTGCGTGCGGTAATTTCGGCGGACAGCAGCGCCGGGATGATGCCATCCTTGTCTGTGGTCCAAGTGCTGCCGTCACGACGCAGGAACGAAGCACCCGCGCTCTCTTCGCCGGTAAAACCCAGCGAGCCATCCAGCAAACCGTCCACGAACCATTTGAAACCCACCGGAACTTCGTAGAGCTTGCGGCCGAGTTTTGCGGTGACACGATCAATCATCTGGCTGCTGACCACGGTTTTGCCCACTGACGCGTGTTTGTTCCATCCGGACCGGTTCTGGAACATATACTGGATGGCGACGGAAAGATAATGATTGGGCGGCAGCAGTCCCGTACTCTTCGTCACCACGCCGTGCCGGTCGTGATCGGTATCACAGGCGAAGGCGATGTCAAAGCGGTCTTTCAATCCGATCAGTCGTTGCATGGCGTAGGGCGAAGACGGGTCCATGCGGATTTTTCCGTCCCAATCCACGCTCATGAACCGGAAGGTCGGGTCCACATCTTCGCTGACCACGGTGAGATCGAGATGGTAGTGCGCGGCGATGGGCGCCCAATAGTGAACGCCGGCGCCACCCAGCGGGTCCACGCCCATGCGGATATTTGCTCCCCGGATCGCATCCATATCTATTATGTTTTCGAGATCATTCACGTAGGCATTGAGATAGTCGTGTCGGTGCGTAGTGGACACATGCAGGGCTTTCTCGTACGGCATTCTCTTCACGCCTTGGAGAGCGCTTTTGAGAAATTCGTTGGCCCTGGTTTGAATCCAGCCCGTGACGCGGGTATCTGCCGGACCGCCGTTTGGCGGGTTGTACTTGAAGCCGCCGTTGTCGGGTGGATTGTGCGAAGGCGTAATGACGATGCCGTCTGCCAAACCGGTTCTGCGGCCGCGGTTGTGTACGAGGATGGCATGGGAAATTACCGGTGTCGGGGTGTATTCATCGTCTTTCGCGAGCATCACTTCCACACCGTTCGCGGCCAGCACTTCCAGTGCGCTAGCCAGGGCGGGCACGGACAGCGCGTGGGTATCCATGCCGAGAAACAGCGGGCCGTTTATGTCTTCTTTCTTGCGATATTCACAGATGGCCTGGCTGATAGCGAGGATGTGCCATTCATTGAAGGTTTTCTCGAATGCGGAGCCCCGATGCCCGGAGGTGCCGAACCTGACCTGCTGTCCTGGAATGGAAGCATCCGGAATCTCGGTGGAATACGCGGTAATGAGTTCAGGAATGTTGACCAGGATCGCGAGAGGTGCGGGTTTTCCCGCCAGAGGACTGATGTGTGTACTCATGATGCGGATTTCCGGGAGCGACGATAGCGACGGATGAGTGTATTGGTGGAGCTGTCGTGTTTGAGAACCGGCTCGGCTGCACTTTCCAGCTCCGGGATCACACGTTTGGCCAACACTTTGCCAAGCTCCACACCCCACTGGTCGAAAGAATCAATGTTCCAGATCGCGCCCTGAGTGAAGACACAGTGTTCATAGAGTGCCACCAGCTTGCCCAATGTCTCGGGCGTGAGTTTCTCCGCGAGGAGTGTGTTGCTGGGACGATTGCCCTCGAATGTCCGGTGCGGCACCTGCCAGTCGGGTATGACCTCAGCTTTGACTTCATCGGCAGTCTTGCCGAAGGCCAGCGCTTCGGTTTGCGCGAACAGGTTCGCCATCAACAGATCGTGCTGATTACCTAGCGGATTCAGGGTCTGGCAAAAACCAATGAAATCGCAGGGAATCAGCTTGGTGCCTTGGTGGATGAGCTGATAGAAAGAGTGCTGGCCGTTTGTGCCGCGTTCACCCCAGTAGATCGGTGCGGTCTGATAGTCAACGCTGACTCCATCCAGCGTGACATGCTTACCGTTGCTCTCCATAGTTAGTTGCTGCAGGTAAGCTGGGAAGTGATTCAGGTATTGATCATAGGGCAGTACTGCGACCGTCTGTGCGTTGAAGAAGTTGTTGTACCAGATGCTGAGCATGCCCATGAGTACCGGCAGGTTGTGCTCTAAAGGCGTGGTACGGAAATGCTCGTCCATGGCGTGGAAACCGGCAAGCATGGCGCGGAAATTCTCCGAACCGATGGCGATCATGGTAGACAGGCCGATGGCTGAATCCATGGAATAGCGCCCGCCGACCCAGTCCCAAAAACTGAACATGTTCTTGGGGCTGATACCGAACTTGGCGACCTCGGCACTATTGGTGGAGACTGCTACGAAATGCTTGGCCACCGCGTGTTCATCTTTAAGTTTAAGAAGGCACCAGGCACGCGCCGCGTGGGCATTGGTCATAGTGCCCAAGGTGGTGAAGGTTTTGGAACTGATGATGAACAGTGTATCTTCTGGGTCGAGGTCGCGTGTGGCTTCCGTGAAATCAGTACCATCCACATTGGAAACGAAGCGCAAGGTCAGATCGCGCTGGCTGTAGTGACGTAAGGCTTCGTAGGCCATGACAGGACCTAGATCAGAACCCCCCAGACCGATATTGATGATGTTGCGGATACGCTTACCGGTATGGCCGCGCCACTGCCCGCTGCGGATCTGCTCCGAGAATGCCGCCATGTGGTCCAGGACTTTGTGCACTTCTGGCACCACGTCTACGCCGTCCACCATGATCCGTTCATTCTTGGGCGCGCGTAGCGCCACGTGCAGCACCGCGCGCTTTTCAGTCACATTGATTTTCTCGCCGTGGAACATGGCCTCGATGCGTGTGCGCAGGCCACACTCTTCGGCCAGTGTCAGCAGCAGGCGCAGAGTTTCCTCGGTGATACGGTTCTTCGAATAATCCAGATAAATACCGGCGGCTTCGACCGCGAAACGTTCACCTCGCTTTGGATCCTCGGCGAAGAGCTGCCGCAGATGTAGTTTCTGTAACATCTTATAATGGGTCTCCAGCCCTTGCCATGCAGGCCGGGCTGTCACTTGGATGTTATGCATGGTTGATTTGTTACTCATGATTAAACCGCTCCTTTCTCAGCATCAGTCTTTAGAGCATTGTCTTTACTGGCAGCGATGCGCATCATGACCAGCCGAGATTTAGCGGTCGCTTGAATGCCTAGTGTGTGGAGGTTGGCGATATTTGCAGCAGTATGCTTACTGAATCTCCATACTTATCGTAGATCGTTGTCATCTGACAATCAGGATAGAGCTTTGGCTACTAGAGTACAATAACGCTGGGTTCTACAACGTATTGAACAGATAACCAGCTTATCAACTTATGGCTTGGTTATGTCTCGCGGGATGAGAATATTGCGGATACTGAATGAAGCACTGGGGTGTTTCCAAATCCAGAGAGCAGTCAACCTTCTCCGTATACATAAATACCGGAATTGAATAGTATTAATTGAGGAGTTTAGATGCCAGGTACTAGATTCTCGCTTGAAGTACAACCACATATCCCCGAGAAAATAGGGCGGTTGAAAGAACTCGCCGACAATCTCATTTACAGCTGGGATCGCCGGATACGCGGTCTGTTTCATCATATCGACCCCGTCCTTTGGGCAGCCTGCGGACACAGCCCTAAGGCGTTGCTCAATCGAGTCTCTCAGCAACGACTTGATGAATTGGAAACTGATCCAAGTTTTCTGGAAGAATATCATCATGCCACGTCGGTATTTGACAGTTATTTGGCTGCGACCGAAAAACCAAAACGTGAAATCGCTGATTTGATCGATCAGCAGCATGACTTGATCGCATACTTATGCGCCGAGTACGGCTTTCACGAGAGCCTGCATCTGTACTCAGGTGGACTGGGGATTCTGGCGGGCGATCACTGCAAGGCCGCCAGCAATCTGGGTATGCCTTTCGTAGCCGTTGGTCTGATGTATCGCCAAGGTTATTTTTCCCAGACGATTGGTCCGGGGGGCGAACAGCAAATTCATTACCGGCCGGTTCAGCTGGAGGAGTTACCGGTGGTTCCGGCGCGTGATCCTCAGGGCCATGAAATCATTGTGACGATCACAATACTTGGCCGCACCGTCAAACTGAAGGTCTGGGAAGTGGCGATTGGCCACGTACGCCTATATTTGCTCGATTCGGACGTTGCGGGAAACACCGAAGAAGATAGCCACCTGACCTATCAGCTTTATGGTGGCGACCGGATGATGCGGATTGCCCAAGAAATGATCCTGGGCATCGGCGGCGTGCGCGCCTTGCGTGCGCTGGGACTCCAGCCGGCGGTCTGGCATATTAACGAGGGCCATGCTGCATTTCTGGTCATAGAGCGTTGCCGTGAAGCGGTCGAATCCGGACTGGATTTCGACAGCGCCTTGGAGCAGACCGCGGCGGCCACGGTATTTACGACCCATACGCCGGTTGCGGCCGGGCACGATGTGTTCGAGAAAGGTATCGTATCTCAGCACTTTGCCGAGTATATGCCGGGGCTGGGAATCACCCTGGAACGGTTCCTGGCTTTGGGCGCGTCATCACAAAAAAACGATCGTTTCAATATGACCACGCTGGCGCTCCGAGGATCCCGGTATTGCAACGGCGTGAGCCGTATACATGGTGGTGTAGCCTCCAGGATGGAAGCATATATATGGCCGCAGATTCCGGCAAATGAAAACCCCATGGCCCACATAACCAATGGCGTACACATTCCGACGTTTCTTGCCAGGGAGTGGGCTACTCTGTTCGATGCACGTTTCAAGGGCTGGCGAAATCATCTAGGCACGAATACGGAATACTGGCAGGAATGCATCGACGCCATCCCGGATCACCGTTTCTGGAGCATGCTCCAATCGCTGAAGATTGACATGTTGATAAACGTCCGTGAACGCCTCGTCCGTCAGTATCGACGCAACCAATTGAGCGATGCGCATATTGAGAGGTTGCTGACACGCCTGTCGCCACAGCGGCCGGAAGTCCTGGTCCTGGGCTTTGCCCGGCGTTTTGCCACCTACAAACGTGTGCTGCTGCTTTTCAGGGATGCGGCGCGATTGGCAAAACTGCTCGACGGTGGCAGTGATCGGCCGATCGTGATCATTTTCGCGGGTAAAGCACATCCGCAGGACCAGCCGGGTCAGGAGCTGATCCAGAAACTGAATGCTTACTCACAGCAGGCGGAGTTCAGCGGCAAAGTGTTTTTTGTCGAGGATTACGGTATGGCTTTAGCGCGCAAGCTGGTTACTGGCGTGGATGTCTGGCTCAATACGCCGCTTTATCCGCTGGAAGCCTGCGGCACTTCGGGTCAGAAGGCCGCTATCAATGGTGTACTAAATCTCAGCGTCGCGGATGGCTGGTGGGCCGAAGGTTTCGATGGAACCAATGGCTGGGCGATCGCTTCACGTACTGCGGTGCAATATGCCGAGCACCGTGACGAGGAGGAGGCACGGGAACTGCTGGATATCCTTGAGCAGGAAGTCATACCGCTGTACTTCAATCGCGGCAACGCGAGTTATCCCAAAGAATGGGTTGTGAAAGCGAAGCGCTCCATGCAGACGATACTGCCGTATTTCAACGCGCATCGCATGTTTCATGACTATATGAAGAACAGCTATGCGCCGGCAATGCGTCAGGGGCGTGTGCTGAAGGTGGATGGTGGGCGCGCTGCCATCGAACTGATGCAATGGAAGAAGAAAGTGCTGGAATGCTGGCCGGGTGTGCAGATGCGTCGTCTGAACGATCCGCCGGCCAGGGTCAAGATTGACGAGCCACTACCACTGGAAGTAGCAGTTCGTCTCAACGGGCTGGATCCCGCCAGCGTGTGTGTCGAGTGCGTATTTGGCGACGAAGACGAAGAGGGTAATTACATCAAATCAGTCAGTCACTGTCTGGAAGCGGCCGGCAGTCTTGAAGGCGAAACCATATATAAGGCTGTCATCAACAGTGAACACTGCGGCTTGTACCAATTCCGGATCCGGTGCTTTCCCCAGCATCCGCGGCTGAGTCATCCGTTTGAGACCGGCTGCATGCTGTGGTTATGAAATGGTGTTTCAGCTAACGGGTAAGGCGCTGCATCCAGGCGCTTGTGATGTTGCAGCAGGTTTTGTATTTTATCTTCCAGCCCCGGCGAGACCTGGTTCCAGTGGAATCGCCAGCACCAATTGCGCGTCGCCCGCCCTGGAGTATTCATCCGGCTGGCAGAGTCGAGCGCTAGCCAATCCTGCATGGGAATTACCGCCATGAAGCCGACCGAGGCCACGGCGGCAGTGATCAACGCCCAAGGCATCGGTTCTGAAGTTTCTCCCAGGGTTTTGAGTATGTGGTCCCGTGTGACCGGATCTAGCGCCAGCCACCAGCCGAGCGTCGTGTCATTGTCATGGGTACCGGTGTAGATGACGTTGTCAAGCGTGTGATTGGCGGGAAGATGTGGGTTATCGGCCGAACCGTCAAACGCAAACTGCAACACACGCATACCTGGTAAGCCCAATGCCTGGCGCAGCTGAACCACGTCAGGTGTGATGTAACCTAGATCCTCAGCGATCAGCAATCGTGGCGCCTTAATCGAACCCAGCTCGTCAAAGAATTGTTTCCCCGGTCCAGGCCGCCAAGTACCCACTTGTGCGGTGCGCGCTTCACCCGGGATGGCCCAGTACGCCGCAAACCCGCGAAAATGGTCGAGGCGCAGGATGTCGAATTGGCTGCTCGCATAACGTAAACGGCTTGCCCACCACGCATAGTGATCCTCGGCGAGCCGTTCCCAGCGGTAGGCGGGATTGCCCCAATATTGGCCGGTAACGCTGAAATAATCCGGCGGTACGCCGGTGGCGATTTCCAGCCGGCCACCTGCGTGCAAGCAGAAAAGTTCCCGATGGCTCCAGGTGTCTGCGCTGTCATGTGCGACAAACAAAGGCGTGTCGCCGAACAAGCTGACACCGGCAGTCGCCGCACGCGCACGCAGATCAGTCCACTGACGCGCGAAGATGAACTGCGTGAAACAGCAACGGCGGATGTCTGCGTCGAATACTTGGCGTGCGGATTTAATGGCATGCGGATGACGATCGCGTAGGGGCTCAGGCCACTGATACCATGGCAGTCCGCTATGTCGGCGCTTGAGTATCTGATAAAGAGCGTAATCGGGTAACCACTCGGCCTGAGCCTCCAGAAAATTTGCATATTCGGCACGTCGATATACTGGGCCTCTTGCGAAGAAGTTGGTCGCCGCCAGGCGGACAGCTTCATGATTGCCATCGCCCGGCCGTGACGGGGCAGCTTTGGCCGCGTCTACCAGTCCATCTTGATGCAGTAGCTCCGGACTGATGAGCGCGGGATTGCCGGCGAAAATTGAGCTTGCCTGGTAAGGGCAGTGATAGCGATTGGGCGGACCGAGCGGCAGAGTTTGCCAGACATGCAAACCAGCGTGTTGGAGAAATCCGAGAAACCGGTCTGCTTCAGGTCCGAGATTTCCACAGCGCCAGGGGCCGGGCAGTGAAGTGGGATGCAGCAAAACTCCCGCGTGGCGCCGTTCAAGAAATCGACTGGATGAAACGCTCACATCAATATCCGCCGCGCATCGTGCCGCCCGCGGCCGGATTACCTTTCCCTTGGCTGATGACAATATTCAGTATGTCGGGAGCTGGTTTACCCATCAACTGGTAAAGACTCTTGAGTTGATCCCGGAACAGAGTGTCGAAATCCGCAACGGTTTCCGCGGGATTGTAGTCGCCAAACCACCAGAACCAATCCGAGCCTTCGCACACGCCCAATTGATGCAGGACAGCTGGATTTTGCGCGCTATCCGGATCCAGGTCATCGAAGCAGCGTTTCACGTCGCACAACAGATCCCAGGCGCGGTTCTTGCCGGCATCGCCAATCCAGGTAGACAAGGTGCCGTACACCCAACTGCCCGCCACCAAACGTGGCAAGTCTTTCACGCTCACCTCCGGATCTGCCAGGCATTCAGAAAACGTGGTCAATTTCAGGCGCGGATGTTCTGCAAAGCTGTTGTAGATGCCGTTCAGGAATTCGTAGCCATTGTGCGGGAAGTATTCCCAGGGGTTTTCACCATCGAGGATGATGGCGACAACACGTCCGGCCACACCGTCTGCTTGTGCGGCAATAGTCTCCAGACGCTGCATGAGATCATTGACAGCGTCTTCAGCCTTCCAATCTTTGTATGAGAATCCGATCAGGTTGGAAAGTTCAACATCTCGGAAGAAACAGGCCGTATGCGTGCCGGGTAGACTCCAGGGGTGATGTCGCAGGTCGCTGCCCGTCTTCGCATCCCCGAGGCTATTTTGAAGGACGAGCTGCCCGCTCGCGCACCAGCGAAATCCTTGCGCATCGAGTAAACGTACAGCCGCATCTGAAATCCCTCCTTCGGAGGGCCAGCAGCCAGCAGGATCACGCTCGAAGTACGAATGGAATACCCGTCGCCCCTCAGCCAAATGCCAAATGGCGCGCGTCTGACCACCTGGATAGGACGGCGATTCCGGCAGTTTGGCATCCGGAATACTTTCTCGTGCTACGGCAAAATCAAGCAACAAGGGCAAAATGGGGTGGTAATACGGACTCATGGATAACTCGATACGTCCCTGATCCGCAAGCGTTCGGTAGCGGTCGATTAGGTTGGCCAGGAGTTCCGCGATTACCGTGAAAAGTGTCCAGCGATCCTCACCGGAGAAGTCTTGTTCTTTCTTCATGAGCTCCTGTATGCGCGGGTCAGCGCGGCGTACGCTCTCACCCAGCCACGCCAGGTGATACCAGACGACCAGGTCAGTGAAGAACTGGTCATCCAGATACTGAATCGCGTCGGTTTGGGTCTGTTGCAACGCCGCACGCGCCAGGTTCGCGAGAGCTGAGAATCCGGGGAAACGTTCGATGAGGTGGGCTTGATTAGCCCGCAAGCAGGCTTGGGTCAATGCGCGTTTGCCAAAGTCCTGCGGAGATTTCCTGCCTTCCAGCACGGCAAGCAAAGGGTCACTGAGCGTCGATCGCCGGTCGCGCACGCAGTCAAGTGTTTCCTTGCCGTAGGACGCCAATTGATCCAGCACTACCGGTGAGAAATTGACTACAGCACGCGCACCCGGACAGGCTTCCAGGTGCGCCGCCATATCCACATAATCCTTGATGGCGTGCAAATACGTCCATGGGTGCGTGTATCTGCCGGTGGCAGGTTCGCGGTAATCCGGCTGGTGCATATGCCAGCAAAACACCACCCTGAGCATGTTTTCAACGGACATACGAGAGTGTCTGGTTGAGCATCTCCGGTGTCACTAGCGTAATACCACCTGGGCTGACTTCATAATGCAGCCGGTCCTCTTCGAGATCTTTTCCAATTGTGCTTCCGTCCGGGATCTGGCAGCCGGTTTCGATCACGGCGCGTCGAATCGAACAATGCTTACCAATTACCGCATTGGGTAAAATAATCGAATCTTCAATGATTGTGCCTTCTTCGATACGCACGAAGGGAAACACTACAGAACGGCGCAGCTGGGCGCCCGAAACAATGCAGCCCCCCGCCAGCATGGAATCCACCGCCATACCGCGCCGACCTTCCTCGTCAAATACAAATTTACAGGGTGGTGCCTGCAGCTGATAGGTCCAGATCGGCCAATCGTTGTCATAAAGATCGAGTGGCGGCGTCACTTCGGTCAACTCGAGGTTGGCCTGCCAGTACGCATCCAGATTGCCGATATCGCGCCAATAACCGCGATGATTTCCGCCAATATCTCGGAACAGGAATCCGTACAGGCGATCTCCCCGGACAAGCGCCTTGGGAAGGATGTCTTTGCCGAAATCGTGTGAGGAATGCTGATCCGCAGCATCTTCTGTGAGCGTTTGCAACAGGTAATCCTTGTTGAAGACGTAGATGCCCATGGAGGCGAATACGTAACCTGGGTGGCCGGGATTTTCCTGCACCACGGCAGGCTTTTCCTTGAACGCCGTCACTCGGCCGGTGCTGTCGGCCTCGACCACACCAAACTCGCTGGCCAGCTTCACCGGTACATCCACGCAACCCACTGTGAGTTCAGCGCCAGAAACCACGTGGTATTTAAGCAAGTCAGAGTAGTCCATCTTGTACACATGATCACCACCCAGCACCAGCACCCACTTGGGCGCCTGCGCCATGATAATGTCCATATTTTGATAGACGGAATCCGCGGTACCTTCGTACCATGACTTGCCGGTGCGTTGCTGCGCCGGCAGCAGTTCGATGTATTCACCAAACTCTCCATGCAGAAAGCTCCAGCCCGATTGTAAATGGCGGATCAACGAATGGGATTTGTATTGCGTCAGCACACCGATCCTGCGGATTCCCGAGTTGATGCAGTTTGAGAGCGGGAAATCAATGAGCCGGAACTTTCCGCCGAACGGCACCGCGGGTTTGACCCGGTGACTGGTTAATGCACCCAGGCGCGTGCCTCGGCCGCCGGCCATGACTAACCCGAGGGTGTCACGTGCGAGGCGCTTTAGAAGACGTTGCCGGTAAGATTTCATGGATATCTCAACTGGTGTTCATTGTGACCGGTGTTAGAAGGTGTGCTTATGGAGGCACTGCACTCGATGAAATACAGGCACGTGCGCTCCCTGTATAATAAGGCGCACTTAATGATTATACACCGTTAGAAGTTTGGCATATGCGGAACAAATCAGGTTTGGAGGCAGTTGCAACGAAGCAATCTGGAGATTCAGTTTTCTATGCTTCTCCCATGAATGACAGCAAGGCCATGGATATTGAATTGCAACGTGTCATCGAAGCACGACATCACGACCCATTTATGGTGTTGGGTCCGCACCGTCATGCTGGCCGAGCAATGGTGCGGGCATTCCTGCCTAATGCGAAGTCGGTTGCATTGAGTGTTAATGGAAAGCCAATGCTTCGATTCGGCGAGACGAGTCTGTTTCAATGGGAAGGATCCGATGCAAATCTGGCGCAACATTATGACCTGCACTGGGTGGATGCGGGTGGGCGAGCCCATGTTCAATGTGATCCTTACAGTTTCAACCCACTGATTCCACAAGCGGACCTCGAGTTATTCGGACGCGGGAAACATCGCCACGCCTACAACTTACTTGGAGCGCGTCTGCGAACAGTGGATGGCATGTCTGGAACTTTGTTCGCGACCTGGGCGCCGAATGCTGAACGTGTAAGCGTGGTGGGGGATTTTAATGACTGGGATGGTCGGCGCTTGCCCATGCGTGTGCGCGGGAGTTCCGGTGTATGGGAACTGTTCGTGCCCGGCGTCACGACCGGTACGTTGTACAAATTCGAGATCCGCAACCGTGACCACGGCATGCTGCATCTCAAGGCAGACCCTTATGCGCGCAGGGCGGAATACCGACCCGGCACTGCTTCGATCGTGGCCGCTGACAATACCTACGCATGGTCGGATGCGGGCTGGACCGGCAAGCGGCCGGACTGGTTGCACGCGCCCATCTCCGTGTATGAGGTGCATCTGGGTTCCTGGCGGCGTGACGCGGATGGCCGTTATCTGGGGTATAGCGAGCTTGCGCAGCAACTCGTCGAGCATGCGAAACAAGGCGGTTTCACACACATCGAGCTCATGCCGGTCATGGAACACCCACTCGATATGTCCTGGGGTTATCAGACCACGGGCTATTACGCGCCTACCAGCCGCTTCGGAACACCCGACGATTTCCGCTATTTCGTGGATTATTGCCACACGCATGGCATCGGCGTGCTGCTCGACTGGGCACCGGGGCACTTTCCAAAGGATGCGCACGGTCTGGCCAGTTTTGATGGCAGTGCGGTTTACGAACACGCAGATTGGCGCCGCGGTGAGCACCGCGAGTGGGGCACCCTGGTATTCAATTATCAGCGCAATGAAGTTCGGAGCTTTCTCATCTCGAACGCGTTGTATTGGTTGCAAGAGTTTCACATTGATGGGTTGCGGGTGGACGCGGTCAGTTCCATGCTGTATCTCGATTACGCGCGCAAGGTCGGGGAGTGGCTGCCGAACATCCATGGCGGCAATGAAAACCTGGAAGCCATCGAATTTCTACAAGAGCTTAACGCCGTTACCCACGGCGAGTGTCCGGGCACGGTGACCATCGCCGAGGAATCCACGGCCTGGCCGCAGGTGACGCGACCGACCTGGGTAGGTGGCCTGGGTTTCAGCATGAAGTGGAACATGGGTTGGATGCACGACACGCTCGCCTATATGAGCAAGGATCCGGTATACCGGCATTTCCACCACGATATTCTGACCTTCGGCCTGTTATATGCCTTCAACGAGAATTTTGTGTTGCCGTTCTCGCACGATGAGGTGGTGCACGGCAAAGGCTCCCTGTTCGGCAAGATGCCGGGCGATGAATGGCAGAAGTTCGCAAACCTGCGGTTGCTGTTCAGCTATATGTACACCTACCCGGGCAAGAAGCATCTGTTCATGGGCTGCGAATTCGGCGTGCGTTCCGAGTGGAACTACGATAAAGAACTGGAATGGGGTTTGTTGCAATCCCCATCACACGCCGGCGTATTCCGGCTGATCGGCGATCTCAACCGGCTGTATCGCCTGGAAGGCGCGCTGTATCAGCATGACTTCGAGCCCCAAGGATTCGACTGGATTGACTGCCACGATGCGACGAATTCGGTCATCAGCTATGTGCGGCGTGACGGCGATGACTTTGTGCTGGTGATCCTCAATTTCACGCCGGTGCCCCGCTATCGCTACCGCATCGGCGTGCCACGAGCCGGTCTTTATCGTGAGCTGCTGAATTCCGATTCTGTCCATTATCAGGGTTCGAATCTGGGCAACGGTGGCCGAATTGAATCACGGCCACAGGCCTGGATG
This sequence comes from Gammaproteobacteria bacterium, assembly GCA_050739415.1. Taxonomy (GTDB): domain Bacteria; phylum Pseudomonadota; class Gammaproteobacteria; order Natronospirales; family REEB76; genus REEB76. The sequence goes on from JBOIBD010000012.1 coordinate 14,464, forward strand.
GGACAGCCGCATTGCATTGAACTCACGCTGCCGCCGCTGGCGGGCCTTATACTCAAGCCCTCCCGTTCATGATCACCCCATGAGTCTGCGCATTCTGTTCGTCGCGAGCGAAATGGCGCCATTCATGAAAGTGGGTGGCCTGGCTGATGTCATACAGGGTTTGCCAGCGGCGCTGAATGCACTCGGGCACGATGTCCGTGTGCTGATGCCAGCGTATGCTGATGTGCAGGTGCCGGCTCGCTCGCTCGTGAATACGTATCAAGCGAGCGCGGCCTGCACCGGCACGAGCCTATACGAAACCCGCGCAGCGGATAGCCTGGTTCCGGTCTGGCTCGTAGACGGTCCGGGATTCGGGGACCGTGCCGGCAACCCTTACGTAGATCGCGACGGTCATCCCTATCTGGATAACGCGGCACGTTTTAACCGCTTGTGTCAGGTCGCTGCCGCCATCGCGGATGACGTCGCTGGCCTGAACTGGCGACCGGATGTGGTGCATGGTCATGACTGGCATGCAGGACTCACGCCGGTGTGGATGCGCCTGAATCACGTACCGGCTGCGAGTGTATTCACGATTCATAACCTCAGCCACCAGGGTATTTTTCCGAAAGACACATTCATCACGCTGAAATTGCCGGAACGACTGTGGCATCATCAGTCGCTTGAGTTTTATGGGCAGCTGTCTTTCATGAAAGGCGGCCTGGTATTCGCGGATCGCCTGACCACCGTCAGCCCAAGCTATGCCAAGGAGATACTCACCGGTGTCCAGGGCAGTGGTATGCAAGGGGTACTGTCCGAACGCGCCGCGTACCTGAGCGGAATACTGAATGGCGTTGATACCGTGTATTGGAATCCGGAAACCGACGCATTCATCGACCACAACTATTCAAATCGGGACCTGCGGCCAAAGCATATCCAGAAACGCGCTTTCCTGCAGGAACTGGGTCTTCCATTGTGGCCCGGCGTTCCATTGCTTGGGTTCGTGGGTCGGCTGGTCGAACAGAAGGGCGTCGATGTTCTACTGGCCGCGATGCCGGAACTGATGAAATACCCGTTACAGATTGTGGTGTTGGGTAGTGGTGAGCGTAAATATGAACGTGCGCTCGCGCAGGCCGTCCAACTTTGTCCGGAGCGGCTTGCGGTACGTCTGGTCCACGATGAAGCGTTGGCGCATCGTGTCTATGCCGGCTCCGACATGTTGCTGATGCCATCCCGTTTCGAGCCGTGTGGATTGAGCCAGCTTTACGCCATGCGTTATGGCACGGTCCCGGTAGTGCATGCGACCGGGGGTTTGGTAGATACAGTGATCGATGCGAGCGCGGAGAACATCGCTGCTAAAACCGCAACCGGCATAGGTTTCTCTCCGCTCAGTTCTGCGGGCCTGTTGCAAGCAGTAGAACGCGCAATAAAGTTGTTCCAGAATGAGAAACAGGATTGGCGATCCATGCTACGAACCGGAATGCAGCGTGACTACTCCTGGACGGCAAGTGCCCAGGAATATGTTGCGGTGTACAAAGATGCTTTGCGGCGACGTGCGAGCCAAGCCTAACCTGAGCTTGAGCGCGCTCAGGTTCAGCCAAATTCGGCTTATACGCAGCCTGTGCTCAGCTGACTTGTACCATGAAGTCGGTGCCTTCCCAATGTCCAGCCTGCTGCCAGAAAAATGTAAAAATGCATTGCGCGCCGGGTTTGAGCTTGGTGGTGGGCAGATCCACGTAATGGATTCCTACGCCTGAATCCAGAGTGAGCGTGTCGTGCATGCTGCGCCAGTCGTCCAGGGTCCAGTGTACTTTGGCCGCTGCCAGGGATTCGATCCGCAAAGTCCGACCTGCCGGCAGGAGACGCAGTTTGTTGTTAAACCGCCAACTGTTGAGCTTGGAACGTGTCTTGTTCTTTATATAACGTTCCACCGTCTGTGGCGGCATGTCGAATACCCGCTCTTCGCGCAGGGAACGCAACAATTTGACGTATTCCGCGTGCGCCCATACCAGCGGCATCGCGGAGCCGGATGGCTTGCCAAAATATAATTCTTTGCGCGGGATGTCCTTGGCGTCCCAGATCTGTTCCGGCAGCATGCCGCCGGGGCTGGAGAATGCGCTCAGGGTATGCAGCAGGCGCTCGGCCACGGCGCGCCGTCCCGCTGCCAGCTCGTAGTGGGCTCGCTCGCCGGTCAACAGCGGCCAGGCGCGTCCATGTCCGGTGCCCTCAAACGGCGTACCGTCCGAGTGTTCACCGTAGCCATCACCGTTGTAACGATGCCAACAAGGGCCAGCGGGAGTGTCGACCTTGAGCAAGGCATCCACCACTTTGACAGTGTTGACGATGCGCGGATCGTTGGCCGCCCGCAGACCCATACGCACCAACGCGAGCGCATCCGGGCTGACCATTTGTATCGCGGGCTCCTCGCTCTGGCCTGGCGGCCGGTTCTTGATGGGCACAAAACCCTGCGCGGGCGAAGCCGCGTCACATTCTTCCGCAGGTGCAATACGAACATAATAACCATCCACGCCCGTTTTGCGGCTGAGCGCGGTATCGGTGGCGTAGGTCCAGCGCTCGATCTGGTCGTTCCAGGCATCGGCAAGTTCCCGCAGGTAGGTTGCGATACGCGGTTCGTGCTGGGTATCGGCGAGCTCGGCTGCTACCAGCAGCGCAGCCACCATCACGGCCAGGGTAAAGGGTGAATAACCGGAATCTTCTTCCCAACGATCCTGCTGGGTCACCGGTCCGTTGCAGGCCAGAAAGCACGCGGCCTTGAGCGTCATGGGCCAGAAGCGTTTGAGATCTTTACTGGATAAGGCACCTTCACGGTGTGCAAGGTCAATCAGCAGGATTGGAAAAGCGGTTTCGTCGAGTTGAATACCGTTCCAATAGGGCAGGCCGGTCATCCACATATTCTGCGGCCAATGTCCATCGGCCTCCTGCGTGACCTGTAAATAGCTCAGCACGCGCAATACATCGGCTTGTGCGCCTGCGGCGAGTAGACCAGCCGCAGATTGCACCAGATCGCGTGGCCATGCGAGATGATAGCCCCCCATATCATTGTCGCTCTTGGAAAAACCCCAGGGAAACGACAGGCTCGCGATCAATCCGCCGCGAAACAGCTTGGACTCGTGGGTGCGTAGCACGTTCATGCTGATACGGTAGCCGTTATTTTTCTGCTTACGATCCTCTTCGATCTGTAACAGGGATTTGTGCCAGGCCCGCCATTCACGCAGATACGCTGTCTCGGATGAGCTATACCCGTCCATCAGACTCGCGAGCGCCATACTACCCGCTTCAAATGGATCCTTTCCAAAGCCCACCGCCAGCACGAATGTTCCGTCGCAAGCTTTCAGATTAATTTCGCCACACAGCGCCACGTTGCCGTTTTCCGCGCGGTTATAGTTCCAGGTTAGCAGCTTGTGCAGCATGAGATCCTGCCAGGCGTCCGAGCGGCCGACAAAACCCGCACTGCCCTTGAGCCAGGGGACGGAGCAGACCAGCGCCAATGCGTAGCCATCGCGCTCGGCAAACAGCATGGGCACACCTTTGTAATCATCCACCCACGCGGTATTACCCCAACCTTGATTGCCAAGATGCGGCGCGCACAATGCATACAGATGATAATCCGAAAGTTTTCCTTTCAATGGTGTGAAACTGGTTTTTTGCAGCAACACATTGCGTCGCGGATCGGTAAGAATCTCCTTCTCGATGCGGTAACGTCCGCCCTCGCAACTATTGGTGAGCCGGTACAACGGGCTGTGATCCGGCGGGTAGTCCAGCTTGGAGGTCGTATGACGTTTCTCTTCCGAAAAATAATCCTGGCCATTGGTAACGATCAGACCCAGATCGCGGGTACAGGGACTGTCGAGCCTGGGGTAATAGATTTCATTCAGGATACCGTGGCTCAAGGTGAACCAGACCAGGCTGCTGGAATTCAGAGATGTGCCTACGCCACTCTTGGCGCTGGAGGTCCAGCGCGGCGTGGATCCCGGCCAGCCGGGAGCATAAATGGGATTAGTCATACACGATCCGATGCACTGATGTGCTATTCAGGGGTAATGCGCCAAGGAAATCCTGATTCGTGCTCAATACACGCTTAGGTAGTATCCAGGCCTTTGGTATTTCTGGATTACGGCATTAGCGGGAGGGATAAATGCCATCCATCATATCTACCAAACTGATTCGCCGCACGGCTAATATAGGATTTCGATGACACAAAGTAAAGATTGCCCGGTTGTTTGCTAGTCTAAGAGTGCTTATGGCGCGGGCAGTGCTGTGCAAACGTATAAATACCATTGACTCGAAGCGATATAATCGTGCCATCATTAACTTGTTCAGCTGGATGTGGGTTCAGCAAAGCGGACAAGCTTGAGGTTTCGTAATTACATGTTGATGGAGAGGAAAATATGATTCTGGCCGGTGACATCGGTGGTACGACGACGCGGCTGGCTGTTTATGAGCAGGAACATCAAGGCCTGAAATCCGTTGTTGAAAAGGACTACCCGAGCGGGGAGTACAGCGGCCTGGATGCAGTGGCGCGCGAGTTCCTGGGCGCACAGGATTACAAACTTGAGCGCGCCTGCTTTGGGATTGCAGGCCCAATCAGAGACGGGCATGTCGAGACTCCGAACCTGCCCTGGCAGATTGATGCTCGAGAGCTGGCGCGTGAGCTGCATATTCACTCGGTTGATTTGATCAATGATCTTGAGGCCCACGCTTATGGACTGCCTCTATTGGCGGTAAAAGACTTTACGATTCTGCATCCGGGCGCGCCGGACGCAAAAGGCAATCAGGCGATCATTGCCGCCGGGACTGGCTTGGGTGAGGCCGGTCTAATATGGGACGGAAAAGCGCATATTCCGTATTCCACTGAAAGCGGCCATGCGGATTTCGCGCCGCGCAATGAACTTGAAATAGGACTGCTGCGCTATCTGCTCCGGGAATCCAAGGATCACGTCAGCTACGAGCGTGTGATATCGGGACCGGGCTTGTACAACGTGTACCGGTTTCTGCGTGAACGCGGCGAATACCCGGAACCACCCTGGTTGGTCGAACAGTTGAAAAACGCCGATCCCGCCGCGGCTATTACCCAAGCCGGACTCGCTGGCACCTGCCGCTTGTGCAGTCAGGCACTTGATCTATTTGTTTCCTGTTACGGTGCGGAGGCCGGCAATCTGGCGCTGAGAGCTATGGCCACCGGTGGTATTTTCATCGGCGGGGGTATCGCACCGAAGATTCTTACGAAACTCAAAGAGCCGCCATTTCTGGAGGCATTTTTCGCGAAAGGACGCATGCGGACGCTGGTCGAGCAAATCCCGGTGAGGGTCATACTCAACGACAAGGCGGCGTTACTGGGCGCAGCCAATTATGCACTGCTGCACTCCGAATCCTGATACCGCATCATTTTGATTTTATCCCGTGGCTGTCTTTTCCAGGGCGGTGCTTTTGGCGGTAATGCTCTGAAGCAGGTCTTGCCATGATTTATCAAAGGATGCGGTGCCTTCCTGCTGCAGTTGAGCAGCCACAACCGCATCGTCTACGCCGGCGCGTGAGAATTCGCCGAGCACGGCTTCGGCATTACCGCCGTCAACCGGCAGCACACCTTGCAACTCACCATGTTCAGCAAATGCGTGCAAGGTTTTCTCGGGGATAGTATTGATGGTATCCGGTGCGGCCAGCGCCTGTATATAAAGAGTATCCGAAGCCTCTGGGTCCTTGGTGCCGGTACTTGCCCACAGCAGACGCTGCTTGCGTACGCCGGCGGCTGCCAGTTTCTGCCAGCGGGACGAGGCATACAGATCGCAATAGGCTTTGTAACTGCGCTTCGCGATGGCAATGCCGAGGCGGTTGCGCAGCTCCTTGGGAACCTTGTCCTTGACTGCCACGTCCCAGCGGCTGACGAAAATGGATGCGACGGAACTGACGTTCGGGTCCAGCCCGGCCGTCAGCCGCCGTTCGATGCCGCGCAGATAAGCGTTGGCCGCCGCCAGATACTGCTCACGTGAGAACAACAATGTGACATTGATCGACACGCCTTTGAAGATCGCTTCCTCGATCGCTGGAACACCGGCGTGGGTGCCGGGGATCTTGATGAACAGATTGGGGCGTTGCGCCTTTGCGTGCAGTTGCACCGCAGCCTGGACGGTGCCGGCGGTATCGTCCGCTAGCAGCGGTGATACTTCCAACGACACCCAGCCGTCCAGGCCTCTGGTGGCGTCGTGTACCGGACGGAACAAGTCGGCGGCGCGGGTCAGATCCTCCAGCGCCAGTTCGAAGAACAGCGCTTCACCCGACTTGCCGGCCTGCGTCTTCTTGCGGATGGCGTCGTCGTAAGAATTGGAGCCTTTGATGGCCTTGTCGAAGATGGTGGGGTTGGAGGTCAGCCCGGTGACCGAAAACTCGTCGATATAGCGTTTCAGTCCACCGTCATCGAGCAATTTGCGGGTGATGTTGTCGAGCCACAGGCTCTGACCGAGATCGTGCAGTTGTTGGGTCGCTTTCATGGTACCTCCTGTCAGGTCCGGGCTGCTGCGGCATTGCCGAGCAGCACGGGCAGTTTGTAATCAATCAGGTCGCCGATGACATTGATGGTGATTTCAGCGGGTGGATTGGCCGCAGTAATCTTTGGATCGAGGGCATAATGGCCCTGGCGGGGAAACACGGTCGTCAGATCGTCGCTCATGACGTGCTTCATGGCCGCAAGAATGCGCAGCTTGTCGTCCACCATGACGTAGTGCCGGGCCGGGTAACGTTGCATCACCTGTTCCAGCATCAATTCCTTGTGTATATAAATCAGCACCCGGCCCTCGACTGCATTCCACAATCCGGATCGCTGTACCTTGTGCGGTTGGAACACCACATCGCCATCTGACAGGATCACCGTCGGGCCCCAGTGCTGCAGATGCCGGATGACAGCGAGCGCACCGGGATATAGCCGTCTCGCAAACGGATAGTCCACCAGGAACGCGGACATTTGCAGCAGGCGTGGATCGTTCAAGTCGTCGAGCCGGTAACGCTGCAGCGTACCCAGATAGTCCGCATAACCCAGCTCGGCGCGCAACTCTTCGAATAATGCCCAATAGCGGCCGCAGTTCTCGGCGCCAAACTCGTGTGTCAGATGATCCTTGAGGTCAGCTTCAATAGCGTCGTTATCGAGCAGTGTATTGTCCACGTCCAGCAGGAATACGATCTGTTCTGGTGCTGGGTGCACGCCGCTCTGTTCGTTTGGCGTATTGTGCCAGGCGCCGCGTCCTGAGCTGAGGCGTTCGACCTCAGTCTGCTCCCAGGCTTTGGCCGTGCTTTTTGACGACGACGAGGATTTTTTGTTGTGATCCGGCTCAGTTCTTTTCATGACGTATCCTCACTTCAACAGTATGTTCCTGATGGTCGTCAATTAGCTGGATGGCCATATCTTTCTGCTCGATCCCGTTAGACAGCACCCGGACTGGGTCGTTCGCTTCTGAACTTTGCAGGACCGTGATGTGATAAATAGTTTTCTGATGACGATAGTGCAGCTTAAACATGGTCCAATCCGCGGGCATACAGGGTTCAAGGTAGAGCTTGTCGCCGTCCAATCTCAATCCCAGCAGTGATTCAGCGATGAGCTGGTACATCCAGCCGGCCGAGCCGGTGTACCAGGTCCAGCCGCCGCGGCCGGTGTATGGCGGCAGCGCATAGACATCGGAGGCCATCACGTAGGGCTCCACCTTGTACAGCGCAACTGCTTCGGGCGAATTGCTGTGGTTCAGCGGATTGAGCATGGTCAGCAGTTCCCAGGCACGCTGTCTGTCACCCAGCTTGGCGAAGGCCATGGCTGACCAGACGGCCGCATGGGTGTATTGACCGCCATTTTCGCGCACGCCGGGCGGATAGCCTTTTATATAACCGGGTTGCAGGTCCGACTTGTCAAAGGCGGGCGCCAAGAGTTGTACCAGCGCGTGCTGACGGTTGACGAGATGCTGGTCCACCGCTTCCATGGCTTGGCGGGCGCGCTTGATATCGCCGGCTCCGGACAAAACCGCCCAACTTTGTGCGATGGAATCGATTTGGCATTCCCGGCTTTTTGCAGACCCTAGCACCGTGCCATCGTCGAAATAGGCGCGCCGGTACCACTTGCCGTCCCAGGCGTGGGATTTTATGTTCTGGCGCAGTTGTTCGGTTTCTTTGCCGCAACGCGTTACGAATTCCGTATCATCGCGCAACTGTGCCAGTTTCTGGAATTGTGTGAGCACTTCATGTAGGAAGAATCCCATCCAGACACTTTCGCCTTTACCTTGTTCGCCGACTTTGTTCATGCCATCGTTCCAATCGCCGGTACCCATGAGCGGTAGACCGTGCTCACCGAAGCGCAGGCCCCAGAGGATGGCACGCTGGCAATGTTCATACAGGCTGGCTGTCTTGTCGGATTGCTGTGGCAGATCGTAATAAGAATCTTCACCCGGGTTCAGCGGCCGGCCCTGGATGAAATGGATGGATTCATCCAGTACACCGGTATCGCCGGTAGTCAGAACGTAACGGCACGTGGCCAGGGGAAGCCACAGGTAGTCGTCCGAGCAATGGGAGCGTATGCCGCGTCCCGTAGGCGTTTGCCACCAGTGCTGCACATCGCCCTCGAGAAACTGGCGTGAAGCGGAGAGCATGATTTGCGCTCGCAGCAGGGATGGCTGGGTGTGGATAAGCGCCATGGCGTCCTGCAATTGGTCGCGAAAGCCGAAGGCGCCGGAAGGCTGATCGAAAGCGGTGCGTCCCCAGAGTCGGCAACTGATGACTTGGTAGAGCAGCCAGCCATTGGCCAGCACATTGACGGACGGATCTGGCGTTTCCACTTGCACGGCGTCAAGGGTGTCCTGCCAATATTGCCGCACGCTTTCGAGTACTTCGCGTGCGGCAGACGGTCCGCGGAAACGCTGCACCAGTTCACGGGCTTCCTGTATGTCGCGTCCGACGCCAAGCCGGAAAATAATTTCACGTTCCTGTCCGTCCACCAGCTCGAAGGGCACCTGGATAGCGGCACAGGGATCCAGCGCCGGACCCGTCTTGCCGGAAAGCCGTACGTGTTTCATGGCGGTGGGGTTTGCAAGTGTGCCATTGCGACCCAAAAATTCTGTGCGGTTGCCGCTAACGGTACGGGAAGCATCGTCCACGTCAAAGAACGCAACCTGTTGGGGGAAATCTTCACTGTAAGGGTTGCGTGCGAACAGCGCGCCGCCGTTGGCATCCACTTCGGTGATGACATGCATCATGGATTTGGGACGCAGATCACCGAGCACCCATTCCACATAGCCGGTTAGCGACAATTGCCGCGCGCGGCCCGATTGATTGCGCAGCCTGAACACCGCGAACTTGACCGGCGCATCTTTGGCCACGTAGATTTGCAGCTGAGAGCAGATGCCGTCCTCGGTGTGTTCGAATATGCTGTAGCCGAATCCATGCCGGGTAATATAAGGTGTCGCTCCCCGGCGTGGCAGCGGGCTGGGGGACCAGAAGTGGCCACTTTCTTCGTCACGGATATAAAACGCTTCTCCGGCCGGATCACTCACTGGATCGTTTGACCAGGGTGTGAGGCGGAACTCGTGGGAGTTTTCGCTCCAGGTGTTGGCGATGCCGCTTTCCGAGACCAGCGTTCCAAATGTGGGGTTCGCGATGACATTTACCCACGGTGTTGGCGTCATCCGGCCGGGCAGGGTGGTGATGACGTACTCGCGCCCGTCAGGTGTAAATCCTCCTATCCCATTGGCGAAGATAAGATCACGCTGCGGCACGGCTACATCGGTCGGTGGCTCGAGACGCGGATTGCGCGCCGAAGTTATCAAATGCGGAACCTTGGTTTCGACCGGATTGCGGCGGTTGATCTGCGCCGCCAGCGGTCCGGCGCTGTCGCCGATGATGACGCGCGCGACGGTTTGCAGCAGCACCCGGTCCTCCTCCGAGATCTGTTCGGCGACTTTTACAAAGATGCCGCCGGAGCGATCAATCGCGTTGGCTTCGGTGCTGGTGGAAATCAGACCCATGATCTGGTCGTGCAATAATTGCCGGTAGCCGGCGTGGTCTTCATTCCAGATCACCAGATCCACCGCCAGACCTTTTAGCCGCCAGTAGGCGTGGGCCTGCACCAGTTGGCGTACCAGGTCTATGTTGGCGAGATCACCTATGCGCAGTAGCACGATGGGTAGGTCGCCGGAAATGGCATAGCCCCAAAGGCCTGATTGTCCGCGGTGGTTGCGCAGCAGCACGTTGGGATGAGCGCGCAAGGAAGCATTGGCGTAAATCACCGAACTGGCGAGATGCCCGTAGAGTTGTGCGTCACTCTCGCTGGCGTTGAGCTGTCGCAGGATCGCCTGGCTGTGGGCATAGGCTAGATCGAAGACGCGGCTTGCCAGGTGCCAGTCCTGGTATTTTTCTACCAGCCCCAGGCATTGTTCGCGAGTTTCCCCGATGCCATATACCAGGTTCAGTGTTGAGGTCTCATCCGGGTCGAGTGTGATGCGATAGCGGATCGCGACAATAGGGTCAAGCACCGAACCTTGGCTATCGGTGAGCAAGGTCGATGACTGCATGGCCTGTGGATGCACCACACTATGACCACGGCCCACGAAGCGCATGCGATCCGTCTCAAAGGAAACTGCCTCAACCGCCGGTACATCAGACACCATCAGGTGAAACATCCAGGGCGTTTGTTCGCCAGCGGAGCGTGGCCGCCGTGTGCAGATAATCGCCTGTCGCTCACGCAGGATTTCAGTTTCCACAAAGAGATTGCTGAAGGCCGGATGCGCGTCATCCGTGTTGGCAGGTGCAAGTACCACTTCTGCGTAACTGGTTATTTCGATACTCCGCCGTGTGCGTGAACGGTTGGTAAGGTGGATACGACGCAACTCGATATCGTCTTCCGGTGAAACCGTGATTTCCGTATGGCTCTCTATACCGTCATAACGACAGCGGAATTCCGCGCGCGCTTCCGAGAATATGGCCTCATATTTCTCTGGCCGCTTGAGCGTTGGCTGATAGGAAGTGGACCATGTATGTCCGCTGTCGGCATCCCTGAGATAGCAAAATGTTCCCCAGTTATCACGGGTGCTGTCTTCACGCCAGCGCGTGATGGCCAGGTCCTTCCATTTGCTGAAGCCGCCGCCCGCGTTGGTTGCCATCACATGGTAGCGGCCATTGGACAAAAGATGGGTTTCTGGTGTCGGGGTATTGGGACTATTAAAGACACGCAGAGATTCCTCCGTATCGCGTGCAGGAACACGCGGCTCGGCTAGCCCAGTACTGTGTGAGTAAAACGGCGTGGCTTTTGGAACCCGTTCCTGCAACAGCAGCGTGGTTGCCTGAAATGACGGCTCGGATTCGAAGCGTTTCTGCATGGGACGATCCAGCAGCAGATACGCTAACGACAGGAAGCTCATGCCCTGGTGGTGTGCCATGAAAGATCGGACGATGGCTTTCGATTGACCCCGGGGTAGGCGCGCCGGGGTGTAATCCACGGCTTCATACAGTCCGTATTTTGCCTCCAATTCTTCGGCTGCCAGGCGTTGCAGATTGCGGCAGGCACGTTCAGGCGCCACCATCAACGCCAGCGCCGCAGCGTATGGCGCGATCACGAGATCGTCGGAAAGTTTGCGTTTGAGTCCCAGACTGGGCACGCCAAACGCCCGGTATTGATAATTGAGATGCGCGCTCAAAACGTTGTAACCGGATTCCGAGATTCCCCAGGGAATTTCGCGCAGCCTGCCGTACTCGATCTGCCTCTCCACCGCTACACGGTACGTCTGGTCGAGCAAGGTATTTTCATACGTCGGCATTACCAGCAGTGGCATGAGGTATTCGAACATGGAGCCGCTCCAGGAAACCAGAATCGGCGTACCACCAGAAACCGCCAGCAGACGTCCCAGTGAAAACCAGTGTTCCTGCGGAAGTTTCCCCTGTGCGATTACCACAAAACTGCACAGCCTGGCTTCCGACGCCAGCAAATCGTAATAGCTGGAGTCGCGGCGGTGCTCCGTGAGGTTGTAACCGATTGCCAGCAAGTGACGCGACTCATCGTATAGAAAGCCATATTCCATATCGGCGAGACGGCTGGCTTGTGCCGCCAGCGTATGAATAACCTCAATGCGCTCCAGAGCTCGCTGATTACCTTGACGCGCCAATTCTCGCAATGTCGGGATCCGGCCATCATCACCGGGTGTGTCCGTTTTTACTGGAGTCAATAGCGCCAGCTCATAGTGTGCGTCCAGACATTGATGTTTCAGCGCCTGGACCCACCATTGGGTCTGTTCATCTGGGCTGGTATCAGATGCTGTCACTATTGCGGTGCTGGCGGTGGTCAGACGATCAAGCTGTCGCTTAGCTGCCCCAAAGGTATCCGGAAGATTGTTACATGCGAACTCCAATTCATTCTGGAACACTTCGAGTCCGGCGATGGAATTTGCTCCGGGGGAGTCACGCAGGACACTCAGGGTGGTTTTCAGACCGCGGAAAAACCGCATACTCAATATCGCGTCATCGGGAAGTGCCAGCAACCCTTGTCGCAAGGTCAGCAGATGACCGGCGAGATTGCCGCTGTCCACGGTAGAAATATAGAGAGGGGCGAGCGGTTTCAGGGTCTGGGTGTCGTACCAATTGTAGAAATGTCCCTGGTAACGTTCCAGGGTTAGCATGCTTTCAAAGGCATTGGTACTGCGCTCCAGCAACTGTCCGCATGCGATATAGCCAAAGTCATAGGCTGCCAGGTTCGCTAGTAGCGCCAGACCGATGTTGGTGGGGGAGGTGCGGTGGGCGATAACCGGGGAGGGGTATTCCTGATAACTATCGGGTGGCAACCAATGATCTTCGTCACCGACGAATTGCTCGAAGAATGACCAGATTTTGCGGGAGAGTTTGTCGAGGAAGAGGACCTGATCCGCGCTCAAGGCAGGTTCGGCGCGCACCAGTGGTTGGCTGATCCACCAGGCGATTGCCGGGGAAATGAACCACAGCGCCAGTATCGGCCAGGCAACGCTCAAAGCTATCGGATTCGAAATCGCTAAAAACACGAACCCGGCAATGGCGAGGACCGGGTCAATCCACATCAGACGGCAATAGGCGATCAGATCATTGCGCGCATGGCGTTTTGCGACACTGGACGGATTCCACTCCAAAAGCCGTGTGTGGGTGAAAAGCATTCTTGTGATGCTGCGGATCGTGGCATCGAGACTGAAGTAGGCTTCGAAGGGCAGGCAGGCGAGCATGAAGATGATCTGTGCCAAGCGCCGAGCCGTGGCTCGGGTGGTGGCGGCCAAGTGCGGTACCAGCAGCGCGTTGCCAGGTTTACGCGCGAAGTCCAGTGCAGATGCCAGTACAGCGGGAATAAAGATGATGCCGACAACAGCCAGGGTCCAGAACCAAGCGTTTGCCAATACTGTCCATCCCAGCGTCAACAAAAGTGTCAGCGCTGCGGGCACCAGGCTGCGTCGCAGATTATCGAGTATCTTCAGACGGGAAAGTACCGAGATGGGATTTCTTTGGAAGTGTTTCTCAAAACCCGGAACCCATGGCAATAGCCAGGCGGCAATCTGCCAGTCCCCGCGTATCCAGCGGTGACGGCGGCTCACGTCGGCGCTGTATCCGGCTGGATAATCTTCATACAACAGCACGTCGCTCAACAAGCCCGCTCTGGAATAAGCACCTTCCAGCAGATCGTGACTGAGGATCAGGTTCTCCGGCAAATGCTCACGCAGGGACTGCTCAAATGCGTCTACATCATAGATACCTTTGCCGACATAGGATCCCTGACTGAACAGATCTTGATAAACATCGGAAACGGCCCGCGTGTAGGGGTCAATGCCCGGTTCGCCGGCGAACAGTTGCGCGTACCTGGAGCGATTGATGCTGGGTAGACTGATGTCCACGCGCGGTTGAACAACGCCGTATCCACTTCGGACGCGTCGATGGGCTTTATCGTAGCGCGGGCGGTTCAGCGGATGCGCCATCACACCCACGAATTGCCGCGCGGAATCGCGCGGTAACTGCGTATCGGCGTCCAGCGTGATGACATATGCGATGTTGCGCAAGACTTCGATATCACCCGTCACCATAGAAAAGCGTTTAATTGGAGCATCGCGCAGAACCGAATTCAATTCCGCAATTTTGCCGCGCTTGCGTTCATACCCCATCCACATACGTTCACC
>JBOIBD010000013.1:0-28589 GCA_050739415.1 Gammaproteobacteria bacterium
ATCTTGATGAGGCCGTAAGGACGCAGATCGAAGTGATCGCGTACCAGCTTGGTCAATTGTTCGTCGCTGAGTCTGCCGGTGCCGAAAGTTTCCACACCGATGGAGGTGGGTTCAGCCACGCCGATGGCGTAACTCACCTGGATTTCGCAGCGCTCCGCGAGCCCCGCAGCCACCAGATTCTTGGCGACGTAACGCGCCGCATACGCTGCCGAACGATCCACCTTGGAAGGATCCTTGCCGGAGAATGCACCACCGCCATGACGCGCCATGCCGCCGTAGGTATCCACGATGATCTTGCGGCCAGTCAGACCGCAGTCACCCACCGGACCACCGATGACGAAACGGCCCGTGGGATTGATGTGAAATTGGGTGTCACGATTGATCCATTCCTTCGGCAGCACCGGCTTGATGATTTCTTCCATCACCGCTTCCTGCAATGTCTTGTAAGCCACGTCCGGTGAATGCTGCGTGGACAACACCACAGCTGAAAGTCCTACAGCTTTGCCATTCTCATATTTGAAGGTCACCTGACTCTTGGCGTCGGGACGCAACCATGGCAGCTTGCCACTACGTCGCACCTCCGCTTGGCGCTTTACCAGACGGTGCGCATAGGTGATCGGCGCAGGCATGAGTACATCGGTCTCGTTGGTGGCATAACCAAACATCAGGCCTTGATCGCCGGCACCCTGGTCTTCGGGATTTTTGCGGTCTACTCCTTGAGCGATGTCGCCGGATTGTTTGCCGATAGCATTTAACACCGCGCAGGTTTCCCAGTCGAAACCCATCTCGGCGGTGTAGCCGATGTCCTTCACCACGTGTCTAACAAGCTGCTCCAGATCCACCCACGCGTCGGTCGTGACCTCACCAGCCACGATCACCATGCCGGTTTTCACCAGCGTTTCGCAGGCCACGCGCGAGTGCTTGTCTTGGGCCAGCATGGCATCCAGCACAGCGTCGGAAATCTGGTCCGCAACCTTGTCTGGGTGACCTTCTGAGACCGATTCCGAAGTGAACAGATAATTGCGTGACATGAGCAGAGCCTCGGCGCGGGGTAATTGAAAAGAGGTATCTAGTTTACTTCCTTGCCGTGGCTTTTTCGACCGCTGGATACGAGCAGGCTCTTATGGTCGCGGGGAAACCCGGTCTGCGACTGCAGGCTACCGGTAAAACAGCGCAAAAGAACAGGCGGTGGGAACGGAGAACCCACCGCCTGCAACGTCGGTCTGGTCAATAGTTAAATACTCGGGCCGGAATCAGTATTTGGAGGGTTGGGCTGTTGGGATTTCCAGTCATGGTGTTTTTGCCAGTCGTGATGTTTCTCCATGTACGACATGCGCTTCAGTAGTGCATCACGCACGACTTTCTTCTGCTGGGGCGTGAGCGTGTCATACAGGTTCAGTTCCTCACCCTGGATTTTCTGCATGTTAGTACGCATCTGATCCATGGCCGCATCTCTTTGTTGGGCCAGTGCGCGCAAATCCGGAGTATCACTCTTGAGCGCTGTCTGCATGGATTTCATCATCGCTTCGTGTTGTTCACGCATCTGGGTGAACATGGTCTTGCGCTCGCTTTGGATAGATTCCAGTGTCTTTGTCTGGGCACTGTTGAGATGCAGTTGTTCGACGACTTTCGGACTGAAAATGCCGAAGGATCCATGCCCGTGTGCTCCAGGCCCTTGCGGTCCCATGGCGGCGAACGCTGTGCAGACTGCGAATACGCTCATGCTGGCGAGGAATATCAATACGCGTTTACTGTTCATGAATATAATCTCCATACCGAGTGTATCTGTAGATAAGAATCTCGACTATTGGTTCCGTAGCCATACTTTAGACCAAGACGCTGAGTAATATGTTTCCAAACTGCTCAGATTTGTAACGCTTTGTAACCTGCGCAGTTGACTGCAACATGCCTACTATCGGTAGTTCTGCTCTCCGCGGGCACGTATTTCTTCTAAACCCAGCTATGCTTCTCGGACCGGCATAGTTATACCAGCGCTTGATTTTGAGTTGAGGGAGCGACATGCTTGCTGACGGCGAGGTGGGTCAGAAAGGCAGTAATTATCCATCCCCCCATCTCGCCTGGGTTGCGCTTGTTGTGAAACAAAATTAAGCGCTTGATCCACTGGATATACGTCGTTTTGGTGCGCATGCTCTAGTGGCGAACCCGGAGCGTGTCGCGGAGTTGGTCAAGTAGACGTGGCTTTCCATAGGCGCCTCCCTGCATGTATCCTGCGATGATAAAATGTGCAGACGCTATGATTTCACTCACATCAAGTTTAATTACCGCCCAAATGCAGCGTTTGCACGCCGTATTTAGGCGGTCGAATTTAAGTTAGACGACATACGCGTAGGTAATTAGGGCGTTTCGTAACCATAGGCATAGGATAAGTGCTTATGGTTGTTGGGAAAACCAGTCATTTTGCCTGTGCGGCCAACTTTTTGAGGGGTCGTAAGTGCATTTTCTGTGGTTCGTTTTGGGTACTGCACACCGCGCGCGGCTACGTAAAATGCCGGCACTGTGGCAAGAGTAAAAGTCTCGCCAAGCTGCGGCGTGAGATTGAGATCCTCAAAGGCTTCTACCAACTGCAACCCGCCTACCGCCTGGCCCAGGATCTGGGTGTCGACACCAAGGTCATCACACGCGTCTACCAACGTCTGCGGGAAGCGCTGTTCCACGTCACCGAACTCGAAGGCGGCAAACTCAAGGGCGAGATCGAACTGGACGAGGCCTACTTCGGGGGCCGCCGTAAGGGTAAACGCGGGCGTGGGGCCGCGGGCAAAAGCATCGTGTTTGGCCTGCTGGAAAGGGATGGACGCGTCTATACTCGGGTTGTAACCCACCTTACCGCCGAGGAACTCATGCGCCACATCCGGGCGCACACCCGTAAGGGCTCGGTCTACTACACCGACGCCTTCCGCGGCTATCAGTCCCTCAAGCGCTACGGCAAGCATCACATCGTCAGTCACCGGCATACCTTCGTCAGCCCCAAGACCCGCAACCACATCAACGGCATCGAGGGCTTCTGGAGCTATGCCAAGCATGTGCTCTACAATTATCGTGGCGTTTCGCGCTACCATTTTCCCATGCATCTCAAAGAAATCGAGTACCGTTTTAACCACCGCCGCGAGAACCTCTTCAAGCGGTTCCTGAAACTCTATTTTGGTTACGTTTCGCCCTAATTACCTACGCGTATCGGCTGCCGAATCACGGATGTGCAGCTTACTGGCTGGTTTTGCTTGGCTCTCGCGTATCGCTTAGAACCTTGAGGATCGCCTTGATCACCGCTGCCGGTTGGCTCAATTGGATATAGTGATTGGAATCAGGGACGATCCTGCGAATGCCGCGCGTTGACAGCGCAGCCATCTGATCCTCGAGGTAATCATGCACGAGATTGAGCGCTTTGCGATGCTCCTTGGTTTCATGGGGACCGAGCCTCGTTTTGTGCGCCGATTCGAGTACGATGAGCGGCATGCTCCCGTACCATCGACGCGCGGTGCGCACTTGATCAGCGCTAGCGTCATGTACGCTTTCCTCTTCGGTCAACAATGCCTGCTGATATGCCGGTGACTGATGTGCTCGTTGGAAGGCGGCGTTGATGGCATCGCTATAGCGTGGATCGGGGGCCTGGACGCAGCGCTTATAAATATTTGTCCCTTCGACAAGTCCCTTCAGCGCTGCTTTTACGCACTCGCGCTGGGCCTGCCATCCCGGTTCGAGTGTCGCATGGAACTGTTCGAAGGTGCGCTGTTGCGGATCCAACTTCCAAGCACTCTCGACCCAGTCTTCCTCAGTAGGATCCACCAGCACCATTCCAGCGACTTCGTCCGGATGCAGATCTGCATACAAACGAACGTTCATGCCGCCATACGAATGGCCGACCAGGATGTAAGGCGGCTTGATCGATGCAGCGCTCAGGAGTCGGTGCAGGTCATCGACGATGTTTGAACTAGTACCAGGACGCTGCTCGGGATCGCTGAATCCGAGACCAGCGCGGTCGTACGAGCATGCTCTGGTGTGGGCGGCGATGACCGGCTGTACCAAGGCCCAAGCACCCGTGTCATCGCCAAGGCCAGAGTCAAAAACCACTGTCGGCGATCCGCTGCCCGTGCAATAAGTGTTAAGCCGGCGCCCGGGCTCGACCTCGACAAGTCGCTGTGCGTGCGTGTAAGCGAGGCTGTCGATCACCCTGTTGGGTTGTTGGGCGGCAGCTGTTGCTGAGCACACGAGTATGGAACAAAAACTGATTTTGCGAAGTTGCTTGGTGAGTTTCACGAGCGCTTCCCCGGTTGATAATCGCATCGAGGGCCGCATGATTCCTTGGGCGTGGGCCTATTTGCAACAGCGGTTTTGGGTCGAAATTAGGCGATATGATACGACGCTTGCGACGTGCCGCCCAGCAAGGTGCTGCAGCCGACCGTCATCCCGCTGCGCCGGCTGCCGGCGGCTGAGCTCAAGCGTTAGCACGCATGACCAAGACCCGCCTCACGACAGGAGTGTTTCCATGAGAAAACTCATCGTATCTATGTTTGCGTCGCTTGACGGCATCATGCAAGCACCCGGCGGACCGGAAGAAGACCCAACCGGCGGTTTTGCCCTTGGCGGTTGGATGTTCCACTACGCGGACGAAAGCATGGACATCTCGGCATCAGGTTTCGATGGCAAGGATCGCGAGCTAGTGCTCGGGCGCAGGACCTATGAGATATTCGAAGCGTACTGGCCTTATCAGCCGGATGACCATCCGATTGCGAAGACGTTCAATGCAACGAAAAAGTATGTTGCATCGCGCACCTTGACGACGCTCCACTGGAACAACTCGACCCTGCTCCACGGCGATGTCGTCTCGGCAATCATCGCTCTCAAGGCCCAGCCCGGTCCCGACCTACAAATGATCGGCAGCGGCCTGTTGATTCAAACGCTCCAGGCCGCCTCACTGATCGACGAGTACAACGTATGGACTTTTCCAGTGGTGCTTGGGCGGGGCAAGCGCCTCTTCAGCGAGACCGCCAAGCCATCGGCGTTGCGGCTCGTTCGTTCTCAGGTTTCGACTACCGGCGTTGTGATGAGTACCTATGTACCAGGCGGCGATATCCAGCCCGGTTCATTCGTGGGTGCCGAGCCGAGCAAGAAGGAGTTGGCCCGACGCAAAATGATGGCGAATAAGATGTGGTGATGTGAAAAGGCAGTGCGCGCTAACCATTCATTCAAGCCGACACCATTTCGTGGCGCGGCTGTGTCAGGCGTGAGGCAGCCATGACAGTCCCCGAAATCGTGTTGAGCCAAGCGGACAGCCCCGAGCTAATTGCTACTGCTCGTGACCTCTTTCGCGAGTACGCTGAGGCTATTGCTACAGACCTTGAATACCAAGGGTTCTCATCAGAGCTCGCGAATCTACCCCAGCCCTATGTCCCACCCAAAGGTGCGCTATTCATCGCGCATGCTGGCAGCGCCGTGGCGGGCTGTGTTGCGCTGAGGCTCCTCGATAGTCAAACAGGCGAGATGAAACGCCTTTACGTTCGCCCTGACTGTCGAAGTTTGGGCCTGGGCAAGCGGCTTGTAGAGGCCACAATTCACGCCGCACGCCAATCTGGATATAGTGAGCTGCGTCTGGACACCCTACCGAGCATGGCATCAGCGCAAGCGCTGTATCATCGGCTCGGCTTCGTCGAAATATCACCGTACAACAAAACACATCTGCCGGGTACCCGTTTTTATGCGCTTAATCTTGCCCTCTAAGAAATTATTCAACACGATGCCGCTTCGCGCCACAGTTTAATTCAGTCATTCGGCCGATATGAAAGTGCAAAACAACGTTGATCGTCTAAGAATCAGACATCGTAGACTCGTGGTTTTCTATGTGGCGTTCGTGGCGTGTTTTGGATCTTCTTGCGCTATGGCTGCGCTGACAGTGTGTCTATCTCATTAGATACGCGATCTATTACCCAGCCCAAGCAAACGCGATAAAAACCGCATGCGGTTTAATTCAAATGCCAAGCTTCGGATCAACGGAGATCAGATACATGCTGATACACGGTAAATGTCACTGCGGCAACATATCCTTCTCTCTGCTATGGGAGCCTGATCCCATCGAGATTCCAGCCCGCGCGTGCACATGCTCGTTTTGCACCAGAAATGGCGGCGTCTGGGCTTCCGATCCAAAAGGCGCACTAAAGATAGCAATCAAGGAATCCTCGCTCGTATCCAGGTATGCATTCGGCACCAAGACTGCAGAATTTCTTATTTGCGTCCGGTGCGGTGTAGTGCCGCTCGTCATTAGCCGGATTGACGGCCAGCACTATGCTGTTGTCAACGTCAGCACCTTCGACGGTATTGATCAATCACTACTTGGCTATGCATCTGTGAATGTTGAAAGCGAAGACGAAGTGACTCGCCTCGCACGCCGGAAACGTAACTGGATTGCCGATGTTCGGTATACCGAAACTGAATTATGATGCAGGAAACAAGACAAGGTTCGGGATGAGTAGGGTAGATCAAAGCAGGGAGCGGGATGCGATCAGGAAGGAGTATGCACGCCTGGCTCCGGTGTACGACACGAGGTGGTCCCTCTATATTGAGGCGACCACCAATGCGACGCTGGCAAGATTGTCGGCACATCGAACAGCGCGGATACTCGATGTTGGCTGTGGTACAGGCATCCTTCTGCAAGGACTTGCACAAAAATTCCCGCAGGCGACTCTGTTCGGCATTGATCCGGTGCCGGAAATGCTGGCAGTCGCCCGCACGTGTGTATCGCCGAGCACCGAACTTCACGAAGCGTGGGTTGAGGAACTGCCGTTCGAGGACAACACATTTGACGTGGTCGTCTCGTGCAACATGTTTCACTATGTCCAGCAACCTGTCTCCGCTTTGGTGGAGATGAGCCGAGTGCTGCGCCCAGGTGGCGAACTGCTCATCACCGACTGGTGCGATGATTATCTAACCTGCCGCATTTTCGCGTGGTGCCTGCGCCTCTTCAGCCCGGTACACATGAAGGTTTACGGCCGGTGGGAATGCCTGCGCTTGCTCAAGGAAGCCGGCTATCCGCAGGCGCATCTTGAACGCTATAAGATCAATTGGTTGTGGGGGTTGATGACAGCCAGGATGACAAAACATACAGGACACCTCTAAAAATTGATCTTTTGTTTTCTGGCGGTGTTAGAGATGACCTCGGCCACTACGCTTCGCCTGTTGGCTACGCAGTCCCTGCTACGCGAACAGCCCAGCCCACACATCCATGTGTGGGCGTTCGCGGCGTTACCGCTCACCCGTGCTTCGCTTGTGATCCAGGGTTGTCATCCTGTCCGCCCGCTCGCCATATATGGCGAGCCCTCATGTACTAGCGTGTACACTCCGGTTCTACGCCGCACTTCCTGTGTGGCTTGAACTCCAGGGCATACATCCCTGCATGCCCGCCTGACGGATCGTCAGGCCCCCGGTCATTTCTGCCTACTCAGAAACCAAAATCTCTGATTTTTAGGGATGCCCTACAGGTTAATTGCGACCATCTTGGACTGTTCCCGCATCTGCTGGCGCAGCAGGTTTGTCTGGGAGCATTTCTTTGTTTTGGACATATTTCGAGCAAAATAACGACGAAATATAGTTCGTGCCGGTACTTGCTATCTATTCCAACCCGAATATGAGAGAATTGTCTCGTTCTAACACCGATAACGATATTCAGAAGCCATCTCAAAAACCGCTGCCCTCGCGAAGTACTGCTCTGCACCCGTTAGAAACACCTTGTACTTCCGGTACACCTCTGCCCCACCAACACCGTTCGCGCCCTAACCGTACCTGCGTTGTTTTTGAGATGGCTTCTGAGAAATTCAAATCATGTCAAGAACAAACGTTTGAATCATTAATTACTTTAGAGAGATTGCAATGGAACAGAATAAACTTTATGTCGGTAATTTTCCCTATACGATGGACGAGGCGCAATTGCGCGGAATGTTTTCACCGTATGGCGAGATTTCCGAAATCGCCCTGATTATGGACCGTGACACGGGCCGTCCCAAGGGTTTCGGCTTCATCACCTTCGCCACCCAGGCGGCGGCGGAGAAGGCTCAGGAACTCAACGGCAAGGATGTCGGCGGTCGCCCTCTCAAGGTGAACGTGGCGACTGACAAGCCGCGTCCCCGCACTGGTGGTGGTGGCGGTAACGGCGGCTCCAGGTGGTAAACCTGCGTTTCGTCTGAGTCAGACTGCAAGAGCCCTGCCGTATGGCAGGGCTTTTTGCATTTCGGGGCACCGCTAAAAATCGATCTTTTGCTTTCCAGCGGTGTTAAAAATGACCTCGCCACTACGCTTTGCCTGTTAGCTACGCAGTCCCTGCTACGCGAACAGCCCAGCCCACACATCCATGTGTGGGCGTTCGCGGCGTTGCCGCTCACCCGTGCTTCGCTTGTGATCCAGGGCGGACATCTTGTCCGCCCGCTCGCCATAAATGGCGAGCCCTCATGTACTGGCCATGTACACTCTGGTTACCCGGTCATTTTTTCGCTAGCCCGAAACCAAAATCTCTGATTTTTAGAGCGCCCTTGTCATTTTACTGGATGGTGAGTGAGCCGTATGAAATATCCGGTTCGTCTACTGGGTCTCCAATTTTAGTGCGGGTAAAATACTGACCGTCGAGCATTTGCCAGGTACGCAACTAGCCTGGGTTTCCAGTACCCAATCTGCCAGCTGGTCCGGCATGGTGTAAGGTTTCTACCTGCTGTCAGCAGCCCGATTCTCAATAGCTATGTATGAAGGAGGCAGTGCGTGGATACCTATTATCATCCCCATGATCTCGGTAAGTTTGCTGACATGGGCAAAGGCAACAAGGATCTCTGGGACAAGTTCATTAGCTATTACTCGGCAGTGTTCGCCGAGGGTGCGCTCACGGAGCGCGAGAAAGCGCTCATCGCCCTGGGCGTAGCACATGCGGTGCAATGTCCGTATTGCATTGATGCCTATTCTCGGGCGTGCTTAGAAAAAGGTTCCAACGCACAGGAAATGACGGAAGCCATACACGTGGCTTGCGCCATCCGCGGTGGCGCCTCGCTGGTGCATGGCGTACAGATGCGCAATGTGCTGGAAAAGCTTTCGATGTAACCGGACGATTCATGGGACTCACACTCGCTGCCCGCCACAGTCCACTGGCCTCAAGCCGTACTCAGTTGAATCAACTGGCGGCGACCAAGAACCGTCAACCTTTTGCAGAGAAGATGGCCCACACCGGGTTGATGCCGCTGCATGCCACCGGCATCACGGTGTTCCAAATCAATGTGGGCAAGTTCTGCAACCAGTCTTGTCATCACTGCCATGTAGACGCGGGACCGGAGCGCACGGAGAAAATGACCCGCAAGACGGCGGAACTTTGCATCCGCGCACTGGCGCAGACGGATATACCCACCGTAGACCTCACCGGCGGCGCACCGGAGTTGAACGACAATTTCCGTTGGCTGGTGGAACAGTCGCGCGCGCTTGGGCGGAACGTTATGGATCGCTGCAATCTGAGCGTATTGCTGCTGGCGCCACAACGTGATCTCGCGGAATTTCTTGCGCAGCATCAGGTGGAAGTGGTGGCCTCACTGCCATATTTTCGTGCCGCCCAGACCGACAGCCAGCGCGGCGAGGGCATGTTCGATAAATCCATCCTTGCCTTGCAAAAATTGAATGCGCTTGGCTATGGTGAGGAGGGTAGCGGGCTGGTTTTAAATCTGGTTTACAACCCGGTAGGTGCGTTTCTGCCACCAAAACAGGAGGCCATTGAAGCTCAGTTCAAGCGCCAATTGGAGCGTGAACACGGCATCCGCTTCAATCACCTATATACCATCACCAACATGCCCATCAGCCGTTTTCTGGAATTCCTGATCGCGAGCGGCAATTACGATGACTACATGGAACGTTTGGCGAATGCTTTCAATCCGACCGCCGCGGCCGGTGTCATGTGCCGTTACACATTATCAGTAGGCTGGGATGGACGGCTTTACGACTGCGACTTCAACCAGATGCTGGATCTACCGCTGGCGCAGGGACTGCCGCAGCACATCCGCGATTTCGATATGGCCAAACTACATAAGCGCCGTATTGTCATGGCCAATCACTGTTATGGCTGCACTGCTGGCGCGGGTTCATCCTGCGGCGGCGCGGTCGCCTGAGCGGATCCCAAGGGCATTCCGATGTTGCGGCACTTGCGTCGTTCGGAATTGCCGGTCGGCGCCATAGCACTGGCACGCTATCTAATCGGCAAGACCCTGGTGCGCGAGTTGCCAATCGGGAGGATCAGCGGGCGGATTGTGGAAACTGAAGCATACCTGCCTAACGACGCCGCCTGCCACGCGTTCAACGGGCCGACACCTCGTAACCGTTCGGTGTTCCTGGAACGCGGCCGCGCCTATGTTTATTTCATCTACGGCAATTATTTTATGCTGAATGTGAGTGCAGCGAAGGAGGGCGTAGGCGCAGCCGTGTTGTTCCGTGCGCTAGAACCACTGGAAGGTATCAAGATGATGAAACGCGGCCGTCGTCACGTTGCCGAAAAAGACTTGACGCGTGGACCCGGGCGCCTGGCAGCGGCTTTGCGGGTGACGCATAGATTCGATGGGCTGGATTTATGTGCGTCCGGCCGGTTGTGGCTAGGATCCGCGGTCAGGCCGGTCGGCCGTATTGGGCGCAGTGTGCGCATCGGCATCAGCAAGGATGCGCACCGTCTACTGCGGTTTTATGAGCGTAGCAATCCTTTCGTGAGTGGCCCGAAACGCTTGCATGTATGACACTCTGGTGTCACCCTGTGTATGACAGAGATAAAAATCGGATTGGGGTCAGGTAACACGATATGCAGCGTATCTCCTCTCGAACTACACATTTCCAGAAGCGGGTATTCCCAGCGATTTGGTTTACGATAATCGCCTTCGTAGTCGTGGTTGTCATGATTGCGATTGTCGTCAACCATCGATTTCAACCATTATTGTTTGCCGTGTTCCTGCTCTTTGCCCTCTGCATGGCAATCTTTGGTCACTTGATCATGAAAAAACTGGCAGCCAATCTCATGGATGAGGTTTGGGATGACGGCAATGCATTGGTGGTCAGAAATCGGGGTGTAGAGGCACGCATCCAACTATCTACCATCATGGATATCGAACCTCAAGCGTATTCTCATCCGCCGCGCGTGACATTGACACTACGTGAGCCAAGTGCCTTTGGAACGAAAATAGCATTCTGCCCAATCGGCATCAGCTATTTTCCGTTCTACGGAAATCGAGTGGTGAATGACTTGATGAAGCGGGTTAGCACGCTGCAAAATGGCTGAAGGCACAATCCGTCATCTGGTTACCGAGGCTGCTATCCAACGCGATACTGGCCGTTAGACAACCCCAAACATGATTCAGTTGCGCTTCTGCGCTATCCGCAAAGGTGCGGGTTTGACGGATCTGTTCTCGTTGCAGCCATTGGGCACGCAGGCTTCAGGATGACCTGCCAGCATGTCCATTTCTTCCACACGCCGCAATTGCTCATTTGGGTTCATGCGGGCGAGGATATGAGTAGCGCCTTTCTTGCGCACCAAACTCACTTGGCGTTTGTCACTCATACGTTCCTTCAGATTCCCCTGACCAATATATACCGGAACCCAGTGGCCTAGGTCTGACTGTTTCGCAAACATATAGTTGCCGAACTGGCTGTCCTTGGGGCTGAAAGCCAAGTCGAAAATATAATAGGAATAATTGGTGCCGGAAGCGCCGCGGAAGTTGGATACGGGAGGATTCATGAGATTCACGCTGCAAAGCTTTCAAAGCGAGGTGCCATTATACACGAATTGATGATGTTATGCACCTCAGGTTTATATCCGTTCCAACTCGGTGACAGTGCGTGTGCTCACCAGGTTACCGGTATTGAGTGTAGTTTTAGGTTCCATGAGTACGATGTGGACCTCGTCACTTAGCGCCGCCGGACAATGCTCAGTCCCTTTTGGAATGATGATGAACTCACCTTCATTTATTGTGATGTCTCCATTGCTTAACCGCATCAACAGTTGGCCTTTTACCACCAGAAACAGTTCATCTTCGTGATCGTGGTGGTGCCACGTGAACTCACCCTTGATCTTCACAAGTTTGACGTATGAGTCATTGATCTCGCCAGCGATTTTAGGACTCCAATAATCATCGAAGTATCCGAATTTCTCTTTCAGATTTACCTTACTTATTGTCATGGAAGTTTCTCCTTCAGGCGTCCTCGCCGGTGGCGAACACGCGGGTGGCGAGCCAAGTGAGCACGATGATGAAGGACGCCAGTACCGCGAAGGAAAGCCACAGGGGAAAATACAGCATGCCAGTGGTAGCGCCGCGCATCAGGTCTACGGCATAGGCCACCGGATCAAAGTGCGCCAGTATCTTGAGCCAGTGGGGTGCGCTGTACAGCGGGAACAGTGCGCCGGAAAGAAAGAACATGGGCAGCAGCACCGCGTTGGAGACGATGGGGAACACGGTGGTGGATTTGAAACGCGCGGCGGTGGCCACACCCAGCGCCGAGAAGGTGATGGCGGCAATGACCATCGCGCCCAGCAATCCAAAAAAACGCAGCCAACCAGTGTGGATGCCAAGCAGCGGCAGAAAGATGAGCATCACTGCTGCCGGCACCAGTGCCTGGATGGCGCCAGACAGCACTTTGCCGATGGCTATGGCCGGGCGCGGCACCGGCGCCACCAATACTGCTTTTAAAAAACCGATCTGCCGGTCGAACACGATCATCATCGCGGCGAACACGGCGGAAAACAACAGCGACAAGCCCAGCACACCGGGGAAAATGTACTGCAGGTATTTGCTGCCACCCATCACCGAACTGGCACCGAGGCCAGAACCCAGCACAAACAGATACAGCAGCGGTTGGATGAAACTGGAGATAAGCCGCACACGCTCTTTCCACAGACGCGTGAGGTCCAGAACGATGATCGCAAACAGGCCTCTCATCGTGCAGCCCTCATGGCGAAGGCAGGTTTAGCTGGTGCGAACGCACCGTTGTCGAGACCTTTGCCTGTGAGTTTCAGGAACACATCTTCCAGGCTCGGTTCGTGCACTTCCGCACGCAGGGTTTTCACCGGCAGTGTGGTGAGTAACGTGGGCAGCACAGCCGCCGGCTCTTTACTCACCAGTACGATACCGCGTTCGCTGACCTCCGGTTTGTGGTCGTGTGCTGCGAGCCAGGCGCAGGCCCGCGCGTCGTCTTCCGTACGTAACAAGATCACGCCGCCGCCGATACGGTTCTTGAGCTCCTGCGGCGTGCCCAGCGCGATGATTTCGCCCTGGTTGATGAGCGCGATACGGTCTGCCACTTCGGCCTCTTCCATGTAATGCGTGGTGAAAAACACCGTGCGACCAGAATGCACGAACTGGCGTACCTGTGCCCAGAATTGACGGCGCGCGTCCACGTCAAGACCCAGCGTGGCTTCGTCGAGAAACAGGATGTCGGGGTTCGGCACCATGGAGCGCGCCAGTTCCAGGCGGCGCTTCTGGCCGCCGGAAAGCTTCTGCGCCTGACGTGTGGCGATGTCCGTGAGCCCGATGGCTTCGAGGATTTCAGCGGTGCGCTGCCGCGTGGCCTTCACGGACAAGCCGTAGAACAGACCCATTAGCATCAGGTTGTCGCGCACCGAAAGTTTCTGTTCCAGCGCAGGTTCCTGGAACACGATGCCCATGCACCGGCGTACGGTGCTGCGTTCGTGCACCACGTCATGCCCCATGACGCATGCTTCGCCACTTGTGGGTTTGCGCAGGGTGGCGAGAATGGAGAACAATGTGGTCTTGCCCGCACCGTTGGGACCGAGCAGCGCGAACATCTCGCCCACATTCACCGAGAGGTCAATGCCGCGCAGCGCTTCGACCTTGTCGTAATGCTTGATCAGGCTGTGGGTTTCGATTGCAATGTTTTGTGCATTCATGGTGTGGTGTTTTTTTCAAATAGCGAGGCTCATGCCGGTTTCCGGGGTGTGAATTCGGCGTAATCTTCCGATCGCGGCCATTTGCGCATGATTCCCTGTAATTCTGCCGGCGCTGCCACCACTTTGCGTTCCACTAAGTCTAGCCACGCTCCTTGAATATTCACTATACAGGCGAGTTCGCCGTTGTCGCGGAAAATCTTGTGTCGGATGCGCCAGTGTTTGCCGTTGGACGAAAGGCCGGTGACTTCGGCCGTCACACTGATACGCTCGTTGGCGCGTATCTCATTCAAATATTGCGTTTCTTCACGGAACAGCACCGGGCCGATGTGCAGTTTTTGGAAGCGTTCCAGCGTAAATCCGTAGTCGTTCAGGAATCCCACGCGCGCCTGGGCGGCATAGTCCATATATGCGGTATGGCGCAGGTGGCCGTTGGGGTCGAGATCCGCCCAGCGGACACTGAATTCACAGCAATGGGCAGTTGTCACTCTGGTTCCTTATGCAAGTGTGGAAAAGCAGCATTTTAACAGTCGCGGGTTGTTACCGGCTCCGGCATCAGCGAAAATACGCGCCCTTTTCCGGGAATCTTTATGCCATCCCGACGCGAAACTTGCCAACGCCATCCGGGCGCTCGCCATGGACGCGGTGCAGCAGGCCAATTCCGGTCACCCCGGTATGCCCAGGGCATGGCGGACATCGCCGAAGTCCTTAAAGATGTATTCGAGCAATTCGGCTTCACCGTGGATAATAGTGAAGACGGTGGTAACGGTGGTCAAAATAAGACAGAGTGCCAAGTGCCTATATCTAGTGCTGCCTGTTGTGTCTGTAAGATTGGTCTCTTCTTTACGCAGCACACAATACTCAGCACGTAACACGAAATGATTTTTGAGAGGAGCGAATAACATGGCAATCAAAGTTGGTATCAACGGTTACGGTCGCATCGGCCGCAATATCCTGCGGGCGCTTTATGAATCAAAGCGCACAAATGAAATAAGGATTGTGGCCATCAACGATCTGGGCGACGCGGTCACCAATGCGCACCTGACCCAGTACGACACCGCCCACGGTAAATTTCCGGGAACCGTCAGCGCAGAAGGCGACTACATGGTGGTGAACGGCGACAAGATCAAAGTGTTTGCCGAGCGCGATCCGGCCAGGATTCCCTGGGCGAGCGCGGGCGCCGAGCTGGTGGTGGAGAGCACGGGCCTGTTCGCCAGCAAGGCCAAGGCCTCTGCGCATCTACAAGGCGGGGCTAAAAAGGTAATCATCTCGGCGCCAGGCAGCGAGGATGTGGACGCGACCATCGTATATGGTGTGAATCACAAGATACTGAAGTCGTTTCACACGGTAATATCCAACGCCTCTTGCACCACCAACTGTCTAGCGCCGCTCGCCAAGGTGCTGCACGAGAAGATCGGCATCGTGGGCGGCATCATGAATACAGTTCACAGCTACACCAACGACCAGGTACTGACGGACGTGTACCACAAGGATCTGCGACGTGCGCGTTCTGCTACGCATTCCATGATCCCCACCAAGACCGGGGCGGCGGCGGCTATCGGCTTGGTGATCCCGGAACTGGCGGGCAAGCTGGATGGTTTTTCCATCCGCGTGCCCACCATCAATGTCTCTCTGGTAGACCTGACCATCACCGCGGCGCGCGACACCAGCAAGGAAGAACTAAACAGAATCATGAAGGAGGCGAGTCAGGGAGAACTAAAGGGCATTCTCAATTACAACGACAGGCCACTGGTGTCGGTGGATTTCAATCACGACCCAGCATCCTGCACCTACGACGCTTGGATGACCAAGGTGATTGGCCGGCTGGTGAAAGTCTGCGGCTGGTACGACAACGAGTGGGGGTTTAGCAACCGAATGCTGGATGCCACCGTGGCATTCTGGAATGCGGAGTAGGAAATAGTACTGCGTGCTGGGTACCGCGTGCTGCGTGAAAACCTCTTATACTCAGCACTCAGCACGCAGCACGTTACCGGCACGGAAAAGTAACGAAATGCCCATTGTCAAAATGACGGATCTGGATCTGCGCGGCAAGCGTGTCCTGATCCGCGAAGACTTGAACGTGCCACAGGATGAGCGTGGACAGATCAGCAGCGACGCACGTATCCGCGCGTCTGTACCGACGATCAAGATTGCGATGCAAGCCGGTGCGCGCGTGATGCTCATGTCGCATCTCGGCCGTCCCAAGGAGGGTGAGGGCAACGCAGCGCTGTCACTGGCGCCGGTCGCTGAACGGCTTACGCAATTGTTGGGTATCAAAGTGTCACTCCAGCAGGACTGGATCAATGGAGTGCAAGTGACACCTGGCGAAGTGGTACTGTGCGAGAACGTGCGCTTTCTCAAGGGCGAGAAGCAAGATGATGAAATCTTGGCCCGAAAAATGGCGGCGCTGTGCGACATTTACGTAATGGATGCCTTCGGCACTGCACATCGTGCTGAAGCTTCCACCCACGGCGTGGCGAAGTTTGCCCCCATCGCCTGTGCCGGCCCGCTGCTTGTCAACGAGTTGGAAGCTCTAGGCCGTGCGCTGGATCATCCGGCACGGCCACTGGTAGCCATCGTGGCGGGTTCCAAGGTATCCAGCAAACTCACGGTATTGGATTCCCTGACAAAAACCGTGGATCAACTCATCGTCGGTGGCGGCATCGCCAACACATTCATTGCGGCCACCGGATTCAAGGTTGGCAAGTCTCTGAACGAGATCGCTCTCATTCCGGAGGCAAAGCGGCTTATGGATGCGGCCCGAGCGCGCGGTGGCAGTATTCCATTGCCTACCGATGTCGTTGTTGCCCGTGAGTTTTCCGCCAGCGCTGAAGCAGACGTGCGCGCAGTGAATGAAGTGGGCGCCGACGAGATGATCCTCGACATCGGTCCTGATACCGCCGAGACGTACGCGGCGTTGCTAAAGACAGCCGGCACCATCGTCTGGAATGGGCCAGTAGGCGTATTTGAATTCGACCAGTTCGGCGAAGGCACGAAAACACTGGCACACGCCATCGCCGAAAGTCCTGCGTTTTCCATCGCCGGCGGAGGTGATACGCTGGCGGCGCTCGACAAGTACAGCCTGACTGATCGCATTTCCTATGTTTCTACCGGTGGCGGTGCGTTCCTGGAATTTCTGGAAGGCAGGAAATTGCCGGCGGTTGCGGTGTTGGAAGAACGCGCTGCTGGCAGCGTGGTGAGTAAACAGGCGTAAACTTGCTTTGAGTGCTGAGTGCTGAGTGCTGAGTGCTGAGTGCTGAGTGCTGAGTGCTGAGTGCTGAGTGCTGAGTGCTGAGTGCTGAGTGCTGAGTGCTGAGTGCTGAGTGCTGAGTGCTGAGTGCTGAGTGCTGAGTGCGTACATTGGTTTTTACGCAGTACTCAGTACACGTTGCGCAGCACTTTTCCTGGAGGGTTTAATTCATGCCGCGTAGAACCAAAATCGTTGCCACACTCGGTCCGGCCACCGATACACTGGAAACCATGCTGGCTATCGTGCGCGCCGGTGTGGATGTGGTGCGACTAAATTTTTCCCACGGTGACCCTGCGAGTCACAAACTGCGTGTGCAGCGCGTGCGAGCTACCGCAGACAAAGCCGGCAAGGACATAGGCGTGCTCGGCGACTTGCAGGGACCGAAAATTCGTATCGAGAAATTCCAAAATGGCAGTATTACACTCAAGGACGGCCAAAATTTTGTGCTGGATGCACGCCTCGCAGACAACGTAGGCACGGATGAAAGTGTCGGCCTCACCTACAAGACGTTGCCGCAGGACGTGAAGACCGGCGATCTGTTGGTTCTGGGTGACGGCGAAATCAGCTTGCGGGTCGAAGGTGTGAAGGGTGCACGCATTCTCTGTCAAGTCGAAAATGGCGGCGAGTTATCCGATCACAAAGGCATCAACCGTCAGGGCGGCGGCCTGTCCGCCAAGGCCTTGACGGACAAGGACTTGAACGACATCAAAATGGCGGCGGAACTTGGAGTGGATTACCTCGCGATTTCGTTCCCGCGCGACGCCGACGATATCAGGAAGGCGCGGGAATTGTTGCGCGCCACAGGCAGTCAGGCGGGAATTGTCGCCAAGATCGAACGCGCCGAGGCCATCACGAACCTGGATAACATCATCAAGGCGAGCGATGCCGTGATGATCGCGCGCGGTGATCTCGCGGTCGAAGTCGGCGACGCCGAGCTTCCCGGCATCCAGAAACACATCATCCAGCGCGCGCGCGAACTGCACCGCGTAGTGATTACCGCCACGCAAATGATGGAATCCATGATCCATAGTCCGGTACCGACGCGTGCCGAGGTGTTGGATGTGGCCAATGCGGTGTTGGACGGTACCGACGCGGTGATGCTATCGGCCGAAACCGCTGCAGGTAAATATCCGGTCAAAACCGTGGAGGCCATGGCACGTGTATGCGAGGGTGCGGAACGCCAGCGCGCTTCCCTGGGAATGGGACGGAGGGCTGACCGGCGCTTTGAGAGCGTGGACGAGGCCATTGCTATGACGGCCATGTACACCGCCAATCATCTGGATGTGAAAGCCATTATCGCGTTGACCGAATCCGGTTCCACAGCTCTGTGGATGTCGCGTATTCGATCCGGCATTCCCATATACGCCATGACACGCCATGAGGCCACGCGCCGGCGTGTCACTTTGTACCGCGGCGTCTATCCTATCGCCTTTGATGTTATGCATTCGAACCCGGATCAGGTGTTGCGCAGCGCTGCGGACGAACTCAAGAAACGTGGCATTGTCAAAGATGGCGATTATGTGATCTGCACCAAAGGCGAACTCAGCGGTGTCGCCGGCGGTACAGATAGCCTGAAGGTGCTGCAAGTCGCCTGATTTGGTTCTATCCGGAACGGGGCGCTTATGAAAAATATACATTTTCTCCTCTGAATGCTGTCGCTTGCATTCAGTTGCGAGCATATCGAATCAGCATTCGGTGCCATTGCTTACAAAGAAAGCAGCGTAAGATCAAAGCGATATCTCTAGCTAAAAAGACTTGCGAAAATCCGAAGCCTCGCTCTGGCAATATATGCGCCCCGGTTTTAAAGCCTGGAAGGAAGAAATCACGTACAGTCATTTGTGTACAAACAAGATGGCTTCCGATGTTAAAAATTCAGCTTATCAACGACTTAGAAAAATCTTCTACTGAATTTTGTGGAGATGCTTCCAGGTGAATCAATTTCCGGTGACGGGGATTGTCATGCCTCTGATTTTGTTGCGGAAACAACGAGATTTTTCACGTTATGTATTATACTTATGGTTAATCTTGGGGAAGTGATTTGGCCAAGTTTCGTGAGGGCGGAGTGGCAAAAATTCTGTTGT
Source organism: Gammaproteobacteria bacterium (assembly GCA_050739415.1). GTDB lineage: Bacteria > Pseudomonadota > Gammaproteobacteria > Natronospirales > REEB76 > REEB76. Next base: position 19,238 of record JBOIBD010000013.1, read on the forward strand.
TTTACGACAAGCCTGTTCCTCTGAACCGTGAGGGGCACCGTGCTACTCGTATCAAATATTCTTCGGGCAATTTCAATTTTGCCAAGTCCACCAACTCCATACCGCTCGCCGGGATTGAGTTTGCGGCTGCCGCACGGGATTACCCCATTGTGTTTTCGGGTACGGAGGTTAATAACACCATCCCAGTGATTTTGGTGGGTTTGGGGACAGACGAAAACTATTTCGTGGATGCGACCGGCCAGTGGCAGGGTGCCTATGTACCGGCTTTCGTGCGCCGTTATCCGTTTGTGTTAGCCGAGAAGGGCGATGCTCAGTTTACGGTTTGCGTGGATGAAGCCTATCCTGGTTTTAACGCTGAAGATGGCGAACCGCTATTCGATGAGAACGGCAAAGAGCGACCGTTTCTAAAGAGTACGCTCGATTTCCTGAGTGAATACCAGGGGCGTATGAAACAAACTCAGGTATTTGTACAGCGTCTGTATGAATGGGAATTATTCAAACCGCAAGTCATCCAGATCGCCCCCGGGAACAAACCACGGTACGTCATGCAGGGCTTGCAGGTGGTGGATGAACAGCGCCTGCTGGGCATGGATGAGGCACACATTCAGACACTGTTTCGTTCCGGTGAGCTGGGCTGGGTTTACGCCCATCTGATTTCGTTGGGCAATCTGCAGCGCTTGAGCACGCGTCTCGATTTACGTCACACCGGCGCAACTAATACAAACAAAATCAACGATACCAAAACGGTATCGGATACCGGTGCTGCCTGACGTAGCTGGTAGCACTGCAGGGCGAACTGAATCCAAGGAGATAACTTAATCTAAGGCACAGGGATGCGCAGGACCGAATCGTCGATTTGACGGAGGAAAGGCCTGTGTCCAAGAAATCTCATAAACTCCGTACCAAACCGGTACACGCTGAATTCCGTTCCTTCACGCTGCATTCGCGCGGCGCCGCAGTAGAAGCTTGCCCTACTTTAACGTTGAAACCCGTCGCTGCTGCGGTCTTGGCGGTACTTGGTGCTGGTTTGTCTGCGCAGGTGTGTGCGGGGCCTATCAGCAACACCATTACCCTGGATGGGCGCACCAAGACACAAATCACCGTTAACGGTGGGGTTACCAGCATCACCACGCAAACGGTCAGTGGTGCAGATGCGTTCAATTCATTTGCCCAGTTCCAGGTAGCGGCGCAAAACCAGGTCAATCTGTATTTGCCCACCAACACCGAAAATCTTATCAACCTGGTAACCGGCGGCCAGACGGAAATCAATGGCATCCTGAACAGCTACAAGAACGGCCAGATCGGCGGGCGGGTGTTTTTTGCTGATCCTTACGGTTTGGTAGTTGGCGCTCAAGGTGTGATCAACGTGGGCGCCTTATCTGTGAGCGCACCTACACAGCAGTTCATGAGCCGTTTGATGGGAGCAGACGGCAGCGTCGACAGCAGCGCCCTGTCCGCCCTCTTGTCCGGCACCGAGCCGCTGTCTTCCGACGGCGAGGTTTCCATTTTGGGCCAGGTTCATGCCCTGGATGCGGTGCGCTTGCGCGCCGAGGAAGTGGATACCTCGGGCCTGATCTGGGTCATGGGTGGCGATGGTACGGATGCACTGGCCGGCGATGCAGTGAATACCCAAGACGCAAGTCAAGGCACCGCGCTGGTGAATCACGGCGGCAGCATTGAGATTGTCTCGGTGGGCGATACCAATATAGACGGTACATTGCAGGCCGACGGTGCCACAAACCAAAGTGGCGGCAGCATTACGATTCTTGCCGGTCAGAATGCCAACATCGGTGGCAGCGGGCGGCTTAGCGCCAAAGGCCAAGGTAGCAATGCCGACGGCGGGCAGATCACTGTCAAGGCAGGTAATGACACGAGTGTCGGAAGCGGCGCGCACTTTATTGCCAGCGCTGGCAGCAGCGGAGACGGTGGCAGCATCGAAGTCAGTGCTGCGAATAATGTATCCGTAGGCAGTGTCGCCTTTGACGCTTCCGCGACAAATGGTCACACCGGCAGCGTGCTGTTTGATCCGGTTGATCAAAGCAGCATCAACGGCACCATTACCACTAGTGGCGCTGACTTCGACGATGAAGATGCCACCAGCATAGAAGTGACCTCCACCGGCAAGGTGGACACGACCAACACTACCGGTGCGGCTGGCAGCATCACACTGGGTGCACCCAGCATCAGCATAGATACCGGCGGACAACTCATTGCCAATGACGGTACGCATACTCCAGGCGATATCACGCTGACGGCCGAACAGGATCAGAGTGTGGGCTCGGGGCTTGGCAGCGCCAGCACCAGCGTTACCGTGAACGGAACATTGAACGGCGGTGATATAGATATTGATGCCGATGCCAGCGGTACCGCCAGCTACTCGAGTGTGGCGGACAGCATGGAAACGGTGCAGGAAACACTCGCCAGCATGCCGTCGGATTGGGCCAGCAAGCTTTCCTTGGCAACCGATAGTTTTCTTGCCGGCTTGCTGCCGGTGGGCGTGGATATCGGAGCGGCTTCCGCCAGCATTGATATTCAAGGTAGTGCCAACATCCAGGCGGCGGGCAATCTCACCATCGCTTCATCCACTGACACGAAAGCCTCGATGCCGGCGCTGGACTCGGTCAACGGTACACCGTTGATGGCTGCGGCGGTGTATGGCGAGGTATACGGCAACGCCACCACCACAGTGGATTCAGGCGCCGCGCTCTCTGTTGCTGGCAGCAACACCCTCACGGTTCAGGCCACCAACAAGGACGAACTTGAGGTCTCAGCCACAGTTAATAGCGATGCCGACTCCGTGGACATCACTGCGGCCGTCGGCTACGCCAATGTCACCTCGAACGCGACGATTGCCGCCGGGGCCAACGTCAATGCTGCCAATGTGGTGGTGCTGGCACACAACAGCAACAGTTTCGGTGTGGATTCCGCGGTTACCGCCGCCAAAGGCGGCGAGGCGGGAATCGCTGCGGCCGTTTCCGTCACCAACACCAGCGCCACGGCACAGGAAAATGCCAATCTTGGCAGCACTGCGGCGCCGATTAATTCACTGGTGGTGGACGCCAGTTCCTCGGCGGAGCAGAACAAAACCGGCGCCGACACCAAAGTTGGAAGTGCGGCGAGCGGCACAACGCCGACAGACGTGGTTTCCTCGGGAGGCGATGCACTCCCGGATTACCTGCAGGAATTGCTCGGTAAAGAGCTGACCAAGGCAGACGAAGGTACGGATACAACTACCGGCAGCAGTTCCAATAGTTCCGAGCCTTCCACCAGCCCTTTCAAGCTGGGGTCCGCGATTTCGGTGGCGGATAGTAGCCAGAACGCCAGCGCCAGCATCGGCGCCAATGCCCAAGTAGCTGCTTCTGGACAAGTCGCGGTGCATTCCAGCGTCGAGGATGACGACGTGCACAATTCGGCAGCCTCCGAAGTCACCTCCAGCGAGAAGTCGGGCAATGCCGCCTCCCTGTCTGTGAGCGCGGGAATCTCCGTGGGTCTGTATCAACACGATGCTGCGGCGTCGATTGGCACCGGTGCAGTGATTACCTCACCAGAAATCGGTGTGGGCAGCAACATTGATATCCCTTGGGATCTGGATGGCTTGAACCAGTGGGACGGCTTATCCACCCTCAATACGGCGGTTTCCGATCTGCTCGAGAAAAGCGGCGCGCCTATCATGACGAGCTATGTGGACGCGCAGAGCGACACCGGTGATGTGGGTTTGGCGGGAGCGGTCAGTTATCTTTCCATGCAGAACACCTCGACGGCCTGGGTGGACAGCGGCGCCACTCTGCAATGTGACGCGGCATCCCAATGCACCCCCAATTCGCAGGCTAATTGGACTACGCCACCGGTGCAGTACGGTACCGATGAAACCAGCGGCGATCCGCTCACCGACAGTTTCAGCTGGACACTGCCGTTTGATATCGCTGCCGACAACAGTGTTCAGACACTCAATGACGCCGGCAATTTCAGCCTCATGGAGTTGAACGGCACCGGCGGCGAAGACAGTTCCACATCGGTGGGCGGCGGATTCGACGACGTCAATTACATCAATACTACGATCGCAGGTGTGGCCGCCAATGCCGTGATTTCGGTGCCGACCGAAAGCCTGGCGGTGAACGCGGACAGCAGCGATACAGCGATTACCGTGACGCCTACCGCAGGACGTGGCTCCGGCGTATCCGCAAACGTCATCATGGCTATGGCGAACGTGGATAACATTACGCATGCCTCCATCAGCAATGCCGCACAAGTTACCGCCGGCGAAGTGGACGTCGATGCGCATGAGGGCATAAATATATGGACGATTGCCGGTGCCATCAGCCAGGGCAGTTCGGCGGGCGTTGGCGTGGGTGTGGGTGTTAACAATCTCAAGACGAACACGCAGGCGTATGTAGGCGATAACACGTGTGATGCGCCGGGTGCGGCGGCCTCGTGCACACCGGCCAACACCAGTGGTGGCCAGATCAAGGCGGATACCCTGAATGTGCAAGCGCTGACCGACGGGCAAAGCGGTGCTATTGCAGTGTCTGGCTCAGCAGCCACGGGATCTGACGATTCTGGCGATAGTGGCGAAGGAAGTAGTGGTGGTTCGGGGAGCGGAGGCTCGGGTGGAAGCGGTGGTAGTTCCGGCGGCAGCGGGGCCTCGTTGAGCGGGGCGCTGGGATTCATCAACACGATTTCCACGTTCCTGAGCAACTTCCCCGCGCTCAAAAGTGTCTCGGACCAGGTTACGCAGACCACTTCGAGTCTGACCACACTCAACACAATTGTTGGCAAAGCCACGGCGACGGAGAGCAAGGAAAGCGGTAAAGACGCCGGTTCGGATGGCTCCGGCGGCGAACAGCAGGAAGGTCCAAAGTTCGGTATTGCCATATCCGGCAGCGCAACGGTCAATATCTCAAATCTTGCTACGACGGGATTTGTGGATGGAGTGACTGTTACGCCCGATCAAGACGCGTCCAATAACGTCACTGTGAACGGGCTCAACAATACATTCTTGATCAGTGCCAGTGGCGCTGGGGCGTTGGCCTCGGCAAAAAATTCAAGCAGCAAGTTCAGTGCGGGTATCGCCGGTGCGGTGGCGTTCAGCCTGATCCAGAATTCCACGGATGCCTATATTGACGACGCCACGCTTACTGACGTGGACGGACTTGCAGTGCAGGCCTTGAGCGGCGGTTCCGAGGTGGATTTGGGCCTGGGCCTGGCGGTGAACACCTCCAGCAGCAGCAACAGTGTTTCGGTTTCCGGTTCATTTTCACTGAGCGGTGTTCAGAACAACACCAGCGCAAACTTGAGCGGCGATACCGTCACCGGCAGCGGAAGTACAACCAGCGCTGCGAACGTCATTGCCTATAACAACACGACTATCGGCGCCGGTGGCGGCAGTTTGTCGGTCGGCGGCAAGGGCGCCGTAGGCATCGCGGTTACTCTGAGTGACATCGGCAATTTGCCGGGCACCACGCCTACCACGCCTTATGGTGAAGAAGCTGCGATAGACGGTGGCACGCTTGGTGGTTTTGACAATCTCAATGTGGAAGGTCTGGACTCGAGCCGCATCGTAGATGGCGCAGTGGCTGTGGCCGCCACCAGCAAGACACTGGCGCTGACCGGCGAGTTCGTGTTCAACAATATTGGAGAGGTGACCGCGGGCAGCATTGGTGGTGGTGCAGGTATTTCAAATATTGCTGGCACCGTGACCGTCGCTGGCGCCGGCGTGGACCCCAATGGTACGACGCCGGATGGTTCTTCGGTGGCCGCTTTCAACACGTTGCTGACTGGCGACGGCAGTCCAGTGGATGCTTCACTGATTGATTTCAGTGGCGTCAGTTTGCTCGGTGGCAGCGGCGCGCCCTTGGGCAGCGCGATTTACGGCGTGGTCGGCGGAGTCAGTGTAGGCAAGAACGCCGCCGGCCTGGCCTTTGTGCTTAACAACATCGAGAACAGCAATTCCGCCACAGTCAGCAACGCCACACTCAGTACCGCGTCGAGCGGTGCGGTGAATCTGGATGCCACCAACAATACTTATATTCTAGGTCTAGCGGTGGGCGTGGGCGTATCTACCGGCAACTTTGCTGGCGTCGGCTCGGTTACCGCGAATCTTATCAATGACAGCGCCACGGCCACACTGGGTGATACCGGTACCACGCCGGCGGCCACCACGGTTACTGCAGGCAGTCTCGGTATCAATGCCACCAATGGCGCAAATATTAATTCGCTTGCGGGTAACGTAGCTATTTCCACCGGCAGTACCGCAGCCGGCGTCGCCATCGCCTTCAACCAAATCGGAGATCAGACCGGCGCCACACTGGACAATGCCACCACGAACACCAGTGGTGCCACCACCGTGGCCGGTATCAGCAATGGCAGCATCGAGTCAGCCGCAGTGGCCGGCGCGGTCGGTGACGACGTGGCCCTAAGCGGTTCATTCAGCATCAATGACATCGGCACCGACGATCTGGGTTCGAGCAGTATCCCTCAGACCTACACGAATGCGACACTCGAGAACAGCACGGTTACCGCGGCTACCCTGAACGATCAAGCCAGTGACAGTGCCACGATCAAGACCTTGTCCGGCAGCATCACGGCTTCCGGTGATGCTGCCATCGGTGCGGCCTTCACGCTGGACAATATTTCCGATAACACGAACGCCGAAGCGGACAACAGCAACCTGATCGTCAGCGGCAGCACTGGCGTCAATGCCAAATCCACTGCGGAAATTGATGGCATCGCCGTGGGTGGCGCAGGTTCAGGGGATCTGGCCATCGTAGGCTCGTTCACGCTCAATGCGATTGCCAATGGTCTGGATGCGGGCATGAACGGCGTGACCATGAACGCCGCCGGCGATCAGACCGGCAAGGTTCAGGTCACGGCAACCGATCAATCGCAGATTGAGTCGCTAGCGGGCGCGGTGGCCATTTCCGGGGGCGCCGGTGTCGGCATAGCGCTTGCCTACAACAGCATCGGCGATACCGCGGCCGCGCACGTCGACGGCGGAAACTACTCCGTCACCGATATGACCGTGCAAGCACTCAGCCAGGATCCGACGTCCGGCAGCGCCAATATCCAGACGATTGCGGCGGGCGTAGGCGGCGGCGCCGAGATTGGCGGTGCCGCTTCCGTGGCGGTCAACCTTCTGACCGGAGGTACGAGTGCTTATATAGATAACGGTGCCAACGTAACCGCTGCGGATAATGTCGGCGTGATTGCCAATACTCAGCAGGGTGTGGACGTGCTGGCCGGCAGCGTTGGCATCGGCGTCAGTGCCGCCGCTGTGGGCGTCGGAGCCGTCGTCAATTATCTCGATAACGGCACCAACGCCTATATCTCCGGTAGCAGCACCCAAGTGACGGCGAACGCCAAAGATAACACCGATACCTTGACCGTGGGCACCGGCACGCTCGCCAACCCTCCGGATGTCGACAGCGTCAATTCCATGAGCGACTACGTGACGCCGGATCTGAGCGAAACCACCCAGCAGGTGCAGGGCGTCGTGGTCAATGCCAGCACCGAACAGTATGCCGCCACACTGGGAATCAGTGCAGCGCTGTCGTTCGACATCGGCTCGGTTTCGCTGGCGGTCATGGGTAACGCCAATGTCATTGGCGGCACTACCCAAGCCTATGTTGATTCCGCTGACGTCACCAGTAGCCAGCAGCTTAACGTGAACGCCAGCAACCACAGCTACAATGCCAATTTCGATTTGGGTGTAGCGGCCAGCGGCGGCTTTTCTGGCGCGGCTGCGGTCTCGGCCAACAGTTTCAAGCACAGCACGGACGCTTACATCAGCAATGCCACCACCACTGCGCAAGCCGTCAACGTCGACGCCCAGGCTACGCAGGATGCAGTGGGACTAACCGCCGGCCTGGCCGGCGGCATCGTGAGTGCAGCCGGCACCGGCATTATCAACATTTTCGATGATGACACTTCCGCGTATGTGGACCAGGGCAGTCTCACCAGCGGCTCGCTTAACGTCAATGCCAACAGTGAAGACAATGCCAACTTGTTTGGTGGCGCCGGAGCCATCGGTGGTGCTGCGGTGGCCGGCACTTTCGTACTGGCGGTTAGCGAAAACGACACCAGTGCCTACGTAGGCGACGACAAAAATGACACCAACCTCAGCCTGACTGGCGCACTCGATGTGGAAGCAGATTCCACCACCAATACCAGCAGCCTTACCGTTAGCGGTTCAGCCGCCGGCGGCGTTGGCGTTGCGGGAATGGCGGTGGTGAATGTCGTGCAGAACCAGACCAATGCCTACCTGGATCAGGCGCAGCTCAACCAAGAGCCAAGTCAGAGTGGCAGTGGTGCGGTTACGGTCAAGGCTAACGAAAACATTACACTGAAACCCTACACGGGTGCAGTGGCCGGCGGCGGAGCCGCCGGCGTGGGCGCAGCGGCCAATCTGGCCATCCTGCAGAGTCAGGTAGGAGCCACAATCACGGACAGCAAGCTGAACTCTGCGGATGCGGTGCAGGTTGAGGCGCTTAGCAGCAAGGACATCGAACCTATCACGGTGACTGCCGGCGTCGGCGGCACAGCCGGCATCAGCGGTGGCGCCAGCTTGATACTGTTTGGCTCAGGCAGCACCGGCTCCGGCAATACCGACGTCATGAGCCAGCTCAGTGGAACCCTCGGTGAAGTCAGCAGCTTTGGTTCCCAGAACAACATCTCGGATCCGGGCAATACGCTGAATTCCAGCCAGAGCAGCCAGTTGCAACAGGATACCGGTTTTAGTCTTTTGGGCTCCGGTGGTGCACTGCCGGGCAATATTGACGGCACCAGCGCGCTGATCAGCAGCAGCACGGTGACCGCCAGTTCCGTGAGTGTGAAGGCCACCGATACGACTTACACCAAGAGCATCACCGGTGCCTTGGCAGCAGGAGGTGTGGGCGCGGGTGCAGCGATTGGCTATACCGGACTTTACGACCAAGTGACGGCGTTGGTGGATAGCAGCTCCGTGTTGACCACGCCCAGCCTCACTGTCAGCGCCACCGAGCAGGATGGCAGCGGCAATGCTGCCGAAGTGGATGCGTTTGAAGGTGCAGGCGGTCTCGTAGGCTTGGGCGTATCGGCTGCCGTTGCCAATGTCAACAATACCGTCACCGCCGGTGCGGGTGGGGCATTGAACGGTGACAGCAGCAGCGGCAGCGTGGTCAATGTTACTGCCGCTGACAGTAGCAGCGTGAGTACCACTGGAGCAGGCGCCTCCGTGGGTATCGCCGCCGCAGGGCTGGTGATCACGCAGTCCAACAAATCGAGTTCAGTCACTGCCGAACTGGGTGACGCCAGTGGCGACACTGCCAATGTCAGTGGCTTCGACAGTGTGTCTTTGAATGCCTCGGATCAGGGTGCG
>JBOIBD010000014.1:0-27801 GCA_050739415.1 Gammaproteobacteria bacterium
TAGGCAGCTGCGGAGTAATCAGGTCGCCATGAAGGAACTAAAACACGAAGCGGAATTGGTGAAAGGCGCAATCCTCGCCGGCGTGAAGTATGCCGAAGAGCGTGGTGCGGCGGTGTTCGAAGCGACGGATTCCGCCAGCGAGAAGATCCTGTATATCTACCGGCTACTGGTCCACGATAAGCTCATCCAGCCCTTGCCGGAAGACCAGGTTTCGCAACAGAGCATGCGCCACAAGCTGGCGATCTGGCACAGCAAGCAGCTGCCTAAGGATCATCCATTGCTGACATGATCAGCTGTCTGAAAGATCAATGGACGTGGTGATCAAGCCTTATTACGTGTATTTACTGGAATGCCGCGGCGGGCGGCTTTATACCGGCATCACTACAAACCTTGCACGGCGGATTATGGAACATCAAGGCGACCGGCGTGGCGCCAAATTTACGCGCGCAAATCCACCCGTGAAACTGCTGGCAGCCCGTCTAGTTCCCAACCGTTCCGAAGCACTCAAGCTGGAGGCGGCTCTGAAGCGTCTCAAACCCCTGCAAAAACGGCACTGGGCGGTCAGCGGTTCTATCTGAACTTGGGTGCCGTGCGCTTTTGGTCACTGTCGTGTTACATAAACTGGCTGAGTTACGAATCACTTTCGGACAGACGGTTTGATTGTGCCGACCTGTGGTATAAAAGCGCCGATGTATGGAGGGTTCTCTATACAGTTCGCTGCGTGACATGAACCACACCGTGTTTACACAAACCTCTCACAGGAGGCTCATATCTCTCAGCGAAAGTCAGGTTCTTATTGGTAATTCGGAGGTTTTTCCAATGAACATTAATATTTTCGCTGCGAAAAAGACTCAAGGTGTCATGCTAAGGACAAATAAGCAGGTTCGTCAGTTGGATCTCGGCATCCAGAAACTGGTCGGCCCAGCCAGGGACGAGTTGATAATGAAATTAGTATCGTGCTGCAACAACGCCATGGCTCCGGTTTAAGTTCAGCATAAATACGAAGATCGGCATCTGATCAATGCCATATGAATCAAGGACATTCGGATCCGTCCGGACTTGGGATTTCCCGAGTTCGGACGGACCCGGTTTCTTTCGCCGCACACTGACAGTATGCTGTGCTCTGGTGAAAGGGATCCCCATGAATCAGTCTACTGCATTACGCAAATCATGCTGAACGCCACAGAATATCTCAGCGCGCTCGCACGCTTGCCTCATCCCTACCGGCTTGTACCACCGGCACGCGTTCACGCCGCGAGTAGCGAGGAGGATACGCTTGAGGCTAACGTCCGTGAGTTCGCCTCCGCTAACCTGCACCACCTGTTGCCCGACATACCGATGCAGGCACATCCGAAAATCATAGATGAAATCCTGTTACACCGGCTGATGGCGGAACTCGATGAAGACAGCTTTTTCATGCTGGGCAATACCCACATTGAAGATCCACACTCGGTGCTGACTACGGCCAAAAGTTCGCCGGTGATCTTCTGCACCTTTCATCTGGGCTCCTACAGGTTGATCAACACTCTCCTGGTCAGCCGCGGCTTCAATTACATTCTGCCGGTCGAAAACAGCATTTACGCTGCGCAACAGAGCATCTATCTGGATCACAGCCGCCAATGCCAGGCTCACTTCAAAAGTGCGTCGCAATTCACGGTGGTGAACGCCGAGGAACCCACTGCCGCGCTGAGCATGGCGCGCAAGGCTCGCGCCGGATGGTCGTTACTGGCGTACATAGACGGCAATACCGGCGTACAAGGCGCCGCCCGGCGGGATACCAAAATGCTCAAAGTCTCGCTGCTCGGTCGGCCGATATACGCACGCAAGGGGATTGCATTCCTATCGCATTTTCTCAGACTACCGATCGTGCCGGTGGTCTGTGAGATCACAGGCCCACTGGAACGGCGCCTGATCTTTCATGATCCGATTGAGCCGCCTGATTCGAGCATGGACCGGGATACTTATTGCCAGATGGCTACTGAACAGCTGTATGCATTGCTCGGCAGTTATCTGAAAAAGTCGCCCGCCCAATGGCTTGGCTGGCTCGATATGCAGCAATACTTGGATCTTGATGCCACTGCGCCACTCGAAACCACGGGAGCAACTACCGGACCCGAAGAAGAGGCAGTGGTGACGCACCGGTTGGTGTTCAACCATGAGCGCTTCGGATTCATCGTCCGTGACGGCGAGCGCGTGCTGCTTGACAAGTTCAACTACGAATTTCTATCGGTGCCGGAGAGCGTATGCGCGGTCTTGGATACCTGTCGCGAGCCGGTAGCCGTTACCAGCTATATGTCTGATAGCCACAAGGAAACCATCGAGCAGCTTCTGTCACTCAAATTGTTATCGCCAGTTACCGATTCCTGTACGGTGCGCAGCACTCAGAGAGCAACCGGCTTTGACGGCAGTTGAACGGCCGGCCTCGCTGCCGTTCTTTTGAGCCAGTCTATAAAGTCTTGCACCTTTAACGGTTTGCTGATGAGGTAGCCCTGGAATCCTGGGCAACCAAGCAGTGAAAGTGCCGAGCGCTGGGCCTCGGTTTCTACGCCTTCGGCGATCACATACAACCCCATATTTTCGGCCATGGCGATAATGGTGCTGATAAATTGGTCCGGCACATCCATGCGCATCTCGTTGATAAATATGCGGTCAATCTTGAGTTCGTGTAGCGGCAGCCGCTTGAGTGAGGACAGTGCCGCATAGCCGGAGCCGAAATCGTCAATCGAGAAGCGTACCCCGAGCCCGCTCAGATCCAGGATGGTCTGGGTGACCTCGACGATATCCTGCAGCACCGCGTTTTCGGTGATCTCTAGCGTCAGCCACGCCGGGTCAATGCCGCTGCGTACCAGGGTGTGTTTTACCTTGCGCGCAAAGCCCGAGTTTGCAAGCTGCCAGGGACTCACGTTGATCGCGAGGCGCGGTGGGGTGGCCAAGGTCGCCTCGTTCCATTCTTTCAAGTAACGGCAAGCGCTGGTCAAGACAAAATCGCCAATATCATGGATCAGTCCGGTCTCCTCGGCCACCGGTATGAATTGCTCTGGCTCTATTAGTCCATAGCGGGGATGATTCCAGCGCAACAGCACCTCGGCGCCGATCAGTTGGCCCAGGAAATCTGTCTGCGGTTGGAAGTAAAGCTCGAGTTCTTTTCGGTCGAGGACGCTGCGTAACCCTTCCTCGATTACCAGCCGCAGACGCGCGTCATGCTGCATCTGCGCCACAAACAATGCGGCTCGATTACGGCCGGAGGCTTTGGCACGGTATAGCGCCAGGTCGGCCTGGCGGAACAAAACCCCGACATCGGTACGCTCCTCGCTTTGCGTGTCCGGGAACAGGGTCACGCCAACGCTGCCGCCCACAGAGAATTTATGGTGATTGAGGATGAAGGGCTCAGCCAGTTTGTCACGCAAGTTGTCCGCAGCTTGCATCGCGGCGGCTTCGGCCTGGGCGCGGTTCCGGCCCAAATTCCCGAGAACCACTGCGAACTCATCACCTCCCAGGCGGCTGACACTGAGGCTTCCGGGCAAGACCGTACGCAGACGATCAGCGATCAATCGCAGCAGCTTGTCGCCTACCTGATGGCCGAGCGAATCGTTGATAGTCTTGAAGTGATCGAGATCCATAAACACGATAGCGCCGAGTTCCCCGGAGATATGATGTTGCTGGAGAGTGGTGTCGAGTAGACTGCGCAGCTGTCGCCGGTTCGGCAGTCCTGTTAATGGGTCATGCGTAGCAAGGTAGTTTAGCCGCGTTTCGTAACGTTTGCGCTTTGCGGTTTCTGCCTCCAAGGCGCCGACCGTCTTGTAGAACGCCTCTTCGCGGCGCCGCGCTTCGATGACCAGCGACACGCCCATGATTATCACCAGCCCCAGAAATGCGAATTGGGCGAGCGGAATGATTGGCCTGCTGTGGGCCACATTGAATTGGTCAAACAATAACGCGATGATTTGTAGGATCAAGTACATGGATAGCGGCCAGGCCTTGTAGCGTAAACCGGCGCGCCACATGGCCAGACAGCGCCACAGAGCCCACAGGAATACGGAGTCATTCGCAGCATGGTAGTACACCAGTAGAGGTCCGCTAGTGATGCCTGCAGCCGGTAATCTTTCACCTAAAAATATGAATGGTGGTTGCATCGTCCAATGATTAAAAATCAAATCACCACCGGATCCAAGATAGATTATAAAAAATACGGCATACAACAGACCATAGGCTATTACCCAGGCTGATGTTTTCCGCAGCCGCGTGTAGCTGCCGATAAACCACACTGCCGACGGGAAAATGAAACAAGTAAGAATAAAACGCAGACCCATGACCGTCCGCATCAACGCCAGCGAATCGAGTGAATAGAATTCCGCGGTCAGCGCCAGGTCCACTGCCACCAATATGGCCAGCATGCCGAAAGGCAGGAACGCCGTGTGACGGGAGCGGATGTTCCCGGTTATGCACCACACACCGGCCGCAAGCGTGAAGCCTGCGATGACCCACATTAATGGTAAAAACAGGGGCATCTATCTACGCTCGTCTGCGGTCAAGATCGGCTTTGAGGTACAAGAGCCTTCAATCCCGGCAGCCAAGTTTTTTGGGCAGGTCTTAGCCTCCTCAACGAGCAGAGGAACACAAAATGGCGGCACGTTCGGCAGTATATATAGTTGCATCTTTGGCCTGCGCTCCCATGCGGGGCTATGTACTGGCGGAATCGTACGCGAATATACCGATACTGCACAGGGGCGCGGCCCAGAGCTTGATTTATGCACTCGAGGGCCGATGTTAAGTTGGCGGGAATAACACGCCATCCGTTCCGGACCATCAAGCTGCAATGGCATACCCCGTGCCGGTTGGGCACAGAGAGGGGTCTGGCGCAAGGGCGTATTTGGCTAAAAATACGCCGAAATCTCTTGGGGAAGTAGCCGATATAATTCGCAGTCAGACGGTGGCACGGGAATATCCATGAAAACTCTGGGTCTGATCGGTGGCATGAGCTGGGAATCCACCGCGCATTACTACACACGCATCAACCAACTGGTGGCGCAGCGGCTCGGCGGTCTGCACTCCGCGCAAATGCTGCTCTACAGCGTCGAATTCGATGTGCTACAGAAATTGCAGCATGCCGATGATTGGGCAGGAGCCGCGCGACTGCTGGTGGATGCCGCACAGCGTTTACAGCATGGTGGCGCCGAAGGCCTTGTTATCTGCGCTAACACCATGCACCTGGTGGCGCCCGAGATCGAAGCAGCCGTGAAACTGCCGCTTATTCATGTCGCCGATGCCACGGCTGGAGAGGTGAAAAAACGTGGAATTCGCAGCGTGGCCTTGCTCGGTACGCGCTTCACCATGGAGAAAGATTTCTATCGCAAGCGGTTGGAGCAGCAGCACAATCTTCGGATCATGATTCCAGACGAAGCGGAGCGCCACGCGCTGCATCGCATCATTTTCGAAGAGCTGTGCAAGGGTGAGGTGCGGCCGGCTTCGCGTGAGGCGTTTTTCAAGATCATCGCCCGTCTAGCATCAGCGGGGGCGGAAGGCGTGATTCTGGGCTGTACTGAATTTACGCTATTCGCAGACTCCAGCAAGGCGGCCATCCCGCTGTTCGATACCACGGAAATTCATGCGCGTGCTGCGGTGAACTGGTCCCTGGCAGCAGCTGATCATCTGCCGAATTATCTTTGAATAAAGCCGGGTGCAGTTCAAGCACCTATGCGGACTCCAGAGTTTCTATTTACGGTATCCGGATCTTGCCGCCGCCGGGAATGCCACCCGGTCCGCCAAGATTTCCCAAGCCTCCGTTACCACTACCCGGCACCACGATAGATGAAGCGGCTTCACGTCGCAGTTCTTCCAGGCGCTTCATGGTCTGCTCAATCGCGGCCTTGGCACCGTCACCGAATTTCTCCGCGGCTTCGTGCAATGACTTGGCCTCGATCTCGAAGCTGATGGGCAAGGTGCCGACCGGCGTGAGGATCTGGGTCTGTCCCGTGTAAAGTACGGGCCGGGTCTGATCCGGGCCGCCATCGCGCGTCACCGGCGTGAGCCGCTGGATGGTGCCGACGCTGCGGTCGGTGAACATTTCTTCCTGATACAGGTGCTCGACGTCCATACGGACGTCCAGATCTTTCTCGCTGGCCATGATGTAGTCTCTCTGAGCGGTTTGCGGCGAAGGCTAAATCCTACCAGAGTCGAGCAGATGGTGCGGCATCTTGTCAGGCGAGATCTGGCTGCCCCATCCGGCGCAGCCAGCGGTAGTGTGAAGCCACCCCCGAGCGGCAGGACGTGTTCGCAATATACCGCACGCCGTATTCCCGGCATGTATCTTCCACCAGTTTCGAGATGGCGGGGTAGTTGGTGTGGCAGATGCGCGGAAACAGATGATGTTCGATCTGGAAATTGAGGCCGCCCATTAGCCAGGTTGCCAGCAGATTGTGCCGCGCAAAATCCACGGTGGACTCGACTTGATGGATGGCCCAGGCGTTCTCGATGCGCCCGCTGCCAGCCAGTGGCAAGGGGAACTCGGCCTGTTCAACCGCATGTGCCAGTTGGAACACCACGCTCAGCACCACACCCAGAACCGCAGCGGTTACTCCGTAGAACAGCGCTACCACCCACAATGGATGGAACAGTAGCGGGATGCCAAGCGCGAGGGCGAAGAAACTCAGTTTACCGGCGAAGAAGATGCCAAGTTCCCATCCGGCGGGGCGCGGAAATCTGTTTTCACCCATGCGCCCAGTGAGGAGGTCGCGGAAATCATCATGGAAATGCCATTTGATTGCCATGACCCCATAGAGCGGCCACAAATACCAATGTTGCCAGCGGTGGTATCCATGCGATTTGCTATGTGGGTGTAGCCGGCCGAACACGCCCAAATCTATATCGGTGTCGTGCCCGTTGATGTTCACGTACATGTGATGGAACACCACGTGTTTCCAGCGCCATATATAGGAGCTGCCGCCGACCAGATCCAGCGTCATGGCCATAAACTTGTTGATCCACGCGTAGTCCGAATAGGCTTGGTGAGATCCATCGTGCTCGATGTTGAACCCGATTAATGCGGCGCTGCAGCCCAGCAGCATCGCCAGCGGTACCGCCAGCCACCAGCTACTGACAAAGACTACGAGCGCCGTATAACACGTGACGAAACCGGTGAGGATAATCGCCGTTTTCAGATACATCTGCGGACAGTCACGCTGGCGCCGGCCACTGCCGCGGAAGAATTCATCCACGCGTCGTCGCAGTTCCATATGGAACTCGTTGCAGCCGCTGAATTTCAAATTTCTCTCTGAATCCACAGCATTCGTAAGTGGACCCGCTGGGTTTACCCGCAGAGTAGGTTGGTTTGACATCGTTATACTCATTCCCCAAGTAGTGACATCAGCCTAACAGATGTGTGGGTAACATGCCTTCGAACTACTCATTAAATCTACTGTGGTAAAAAAGACATCATTTAACGGACACGATTGCGGGGCTTCGCTTACAATTCGCTTCCTCGGGAAACACGGAATCATCGGGAGAAACTTCTAATGGCGAAGATCGCAGTGCTGGGCGCAGGCATGGTGGGCAGCGTGATTGCCCAGGATTTGGCACAGAAACAACAAGTCACGTCGGCTGATATCAGTGACGCCGCACTCGCGCGGCTGGCGGGAAAAGGCATGAACACACAGCGGCTGGACACCAGCGATGCCGCCGCGCTCACGGCTTTCGTGCAGCCTTTCGATCTGGTGGTGTGCGCGGTGCCGGGCTTCATGGGATATCGCACCTTGAAGGTACTCCTCGAAGCCGGCAAGAATGTAGCCGATATCTCATTCTTTCCAGAGGATGCGCTGGAACTGGATGTACTTGCCAAGAATAAGGGCGTTACCGCATTGGTGGACATCGGCGTGGCGCCCGGCATGGATAACATTCTCCTCGGGCATCACGATGCGCATATGAAAGTCACTCGCTTCGAGTGCCTGGTAGGCGGTTTGCCGAAACACCCACAGCCACCATTCAATTACAAAGCGCCGTTCTCGCCTATCGATGTGATCGAAGAATACACGCGGCCTGCGCGCCTGCAGCGTGGTGGAAAAGTAGTGACACTGCCGGCACTTACGGAACGAGAGAACGTTGATTTCGATGGTGTTGGCACGTTGGAAGCCTTCAACACCGACGGCCTGCGCTCGCTGCTCAAGACCATGGCACATATTCCGGACATGTCGGAAAAGACCCTGCGCTATCCAGGCCACGTGGTACTCATCGAAGCGCTGATTCAGGCGGGGTTTTTCGCCGAGGGTGCGATTGAAATTGGCGGCGCCAGAATCCGGCCACTGGAACTGTCTTCGAAACTGTTGATGGATCAATGGAAGCTGGAGCCTGGCGAGCCGGAGTTCACGGTCATGCGTGTGACGGTGGAAGGTGAAGAAAATGGCAAGCGTCTGCGTCATGTCTGGGATATGCACGACGAATACGATTCCGTCACAGGTTTTTCTTCCATGGCGCGCACGACCGGCTTCACCTGTGCCGCCGCCGCTAACCTGTTGCTGGATGGGAAATTTCGCGAGCCTGGCGTGCATCCTCCGGAGCATGTGGGAAGACAGGCGGAATGCTTTACGTATATCCGCGAGTACTTGGCCGCACGTCACGTGAATTACCGGCACCGAACTGAATCGGTTTGATACAGGGCGCAGCTGAAATTATGTCAGCTGCGTGACGCGGAGTAGAATACGAGCCTCTTTTCCCCGGCGACTGGTCCAAGCCTATGGATACTGAAAATACTCTGTTCGATACGGCAGCACAGCAAGCTGTGGAATTGGCCAACAATTTCGCGGATGAGCATCCCGAGGCCGACATGTGGGATATCGCCGACGGCCTGCTGGCCGGAGCTATCCATTACTGGCTGTATTCGCGCCAACCCTGCGAGGATCCCATGTGCGAGGACTGCGCACCGGTTTCCACAGCGGAGCTGCGCCAGGCGGAACTCAAGAAACTCTTGCAGCAGTTTTCGGAAGACAGCGACTACTTTCACGCGCCCACGGATACCAAAGCCGCCTGGGCGTGATAAAAATTGATCTTTTGATTCCTGGCGTTGTTAAAAATGACCTCGAAATCCTCATGTATTGGCATATACACTCCGGTTTCTCGGTCATTTTTGCCTAGCCAGTAACCAAAATCTCTAATTTTTATAGGCGACCACAAAAGCACTAATCGCTGTGGAAACGGTCACTTCTCTTGTCTGCTGGAAATGTGGCGCTTCCCTCAAGGAGGTGCCCATGCCGCTGTCAAGGATCTCCGTGTGTCTGAGTTGTCGCGCCGAATTGCATGTGTGCCGGATGTGTGAGTTCTACGATACCCGCAAAGCCGAAAGCTGCAGCGAACCTCGCGCCGATCCGCCCAAAGACAAGCAGCGCGCCAATTTCTGCGAATACTTCCAGCCGCGTGTCAACGCCTGGCAGGCGCCGGATAGCAGCACGGCCGACAAGGCTAAGGACGATTTGCAGAAACTGTTTCGTTAGAAACGCTATTTGAACTTATGGCGTCTAACAAAATAACAATTCTTGCTTACTAAGTCCCCTCTCCCCTGGCGGGAGATGACTGCATGGATGCAGGAGGTAGTGCAACGCCGGGAGCTGTTGCCGGGGGTTAGGGTGAGGGGCGTCAAGGTATTTTGTTTGATGCTCTTAATCAACCGACGAATTGTTTGGCCCATTGCAGAAAATTGGCCAGCGGCATGGCGCCCGCTGTGCGGCCGACTTCCTGGCCATTGCGGAATGCGATGAGCGAGGGGATGCTGCGGATGCCGAGTTTGGCGGCGGTCTGCGGGTTGGCATCGGTGTCGAGTTTCAGCAGGCGGAAACCCGGCTCCAGGTTCTTGGCAGCCTGCTCGAATACCGGCGCGAACATCTTGCAGGGTCCGCACCATTCCGCCCAGCAGTCCACGAGCACCGGCACCCCGGTATTTTCCACCAGCGCCTCGAAGTTAGCGTCGCTTATGGCGCGTGGGGTGCCATCGAATAATGCAGTCCGGCACTGGCCGCACTTGGGATGTGCGCCCAGCCGGGTTGCTGGAATGCGGTTTATAGCCCCGCAGCTTGGGCAGGCGATGTGTAAGGGTTCGGCCATGATTGCTCTCGTTTCTGAATAGTGCCTGCTGAGTTAAATGAGGGCTCGTACAGGTGTTTCAAGCCCCTCGAAAGCGCTGTCTGTAACGAATGAAATCTAGTTGTAGGCTCTACCATCGTTCTAAGTCCGCATGCCGCCAAGCGCAGACATTCAATTTTCAGTTCCAGACAAGAACCGTAGCGCATAGTGGGCCCTACCCTATGTCTCTTTTGAGAATATTTATCCTTCTACCTTAAGTAGCATAAAGCAGTTGTTCTGCTACTTCCTTGCCGACGTAGGTCAGCAGCGCAAATGGATCTGACGGTTTACTTGTAGTGCCTATCGTTGCAACCAGAGCTTGGCCGACGATGACCTCCCAAGGAGTTTTTGAGCCAGCGATGGATACAACGAGATTGCGAATGTCTTTGATCTTCTCATGCCTCAGACGACCCTCGGAAGACGTGAGTTTTTTCAGCAGGGCTGCATCCTTGTGACCATTGTTCTTCTCGAGCCATGATGCGACAAGTATTTGAAATTTAGACCAATCGACGCCCAATTTGTTTAGACACTCAGTCGTCACGAGAGTGTTCTCAATAGCGTAACACTGCAAACGAAAGCGAATCACAGGCCCTACCTTTGCAAGCGTTCCGGTTACTCCATCTCCATCACGAAGCGAGTAGGCAATAGGCTTGTCATAGAGCGCGTTAAGCATTTTTCCACTGAAGGTCTCCAGTTCTGACTGCTGGTCCACAGAGTGCGCCAGGACTGGAAAAAGTCGAACACGTCCTTGCGAAGACTGAGCAACTTGCTGCCACACCCGCTCATCGTCTTCCCCCTCGAGAATCAACATCGGATCGCTACTAAGGCTTAGAGACAGCGGATGACCGAAAAACGGTGCAATCTTCTTGATCTGATCACTCATAGGCGATAAGACCACTGTGTCTGAATCAAACTCTTTGGTGCCGAGAGAAGTGTGGGCGCTGCTGGCTAGCGAACAGACGAGCGGCGTACTGTGTGTAGCAATGCAGATTACTACTTTAGCTTGTTTTTTCTCGTCTAAAGATTCAAGTTGGTCCAAAAGGTACTGGCCGAAGCGAGCTTGTAGGTCGGGGTGCTGATGGACATCCGGCTCGTCCAATAGAAGTACGTTTAGTTTTGAGGCATCGATTGTTCGGAAAAAGTGCAGAGTTTCCGATGCAAGCGCTATGGTCTCGGACTCGCCACTACTCAATTGATCTGGTGTAATTAAATCACCGTTTGCGTTTCGAAACACGAAATCAGGGTCGGTTTGTTCGATCGAAACGTTGCTGAGCAACCGGCTTATCGGGTCAAGGCATTCAACCTGAAAACTCTGACCACGCGCATCTACATTTTGTAGTTTTCGTAGATACGCACTCTCCGCGTTTTGAAGGTAATGATGCGAAATAGATTTGAAGTTCTGTGCTTGGTTTGACCGCCTCACACGTTTTTCCCAATTTCGATCGTTCCTGATGTTTGTCTCTGTGCCGGGCTCGTGCTGGAACATTCCTGCCCTCTCTGGAGTTACATATCGGACGCGGTACGCGTCATTTATGGCCATGGACTCGTCGAGGAACCTTAGGAATCGACTCTTGCCGGAACCATTCCGTCCAACGATGATATTGATCCTATTCAGTTTCTGGAGTGCAACAGAATCCCCTTTCTGCTTTTTAAAAGTTAAATCTTCTATTCTCGCCTCAGATTCAATCTCAGTTGTTAGCATTAACATTCACCTATGAAATTGGCTGTCGATTATGTGGTTCGAGCTCGAGTGTACATTCAGTTCAGTTTGAATTATGGCATGGTCACGGCGATCTATCTGTATTGGGCGCATTCACCCACTCCGTCGGGTGAACGTCTATTTCAGATTGAAAAAAAATTACGAATATGACCTTTTCAGTATAGCAGTCACTAAATTCACAGGTCGATTTCAACCGCATAACGCACTTCAGTAATGAAATAGCGCACTTCGCCTTCAGGCGTAAGCAGGCGCACTTCGTCGTCTGCTGCGTGTTTCAAAAGGGCACAGGCCATGGGTGAGTCCACGCTGATGTGCCCTTTGGCCGGGTCCAGTTCGTCACCCCCCACGATGCGGTAGCGATGCTCGCTTCCTTTGTCATCCTCGATGGTCACCCACGCACCAAAAAACACCTGGTGCGTTTCGGGCGGAGGTCCGGCGATCACGCGCAGTTTGGGCATGCGCTTCTGCAGATAGCCGATACGCGAATCCATCTCACGCAATTGTTTCTTGCGGTAGATATATTCCGCATTTTCAGAACGGTCGCCTTCAGCCGCCGCTGCGGACAGTGCCTGCACCACTTCGCCGCGAAGTCGCCACAGCTCCTTGAGTTCCTGTTCGAGGTGCACGTAGCCACCGTGTGTAATATACGGTGAGGACTTGGGTTGAGGCGGGCGCCAGCGGCTCATAGTTTGAAGTATCGGCGAATGATGCGAAAAGTATAAGCCGCTCAGCGCCGTCGGAGCAGGCTCAGCCGAAATGCCTGCTGACCGAGCCATAGCAGGATCAGCACGATGGTGAGTTTCTCCATGAAACCACTCGCCGGGATGTGGGCCAGCGCATAGATACACAAGACGATGAATTCAAGCACTGCCAGCCACATTGAAGTTCGGAAATGCGCTCGCCAGACAAGGTCCTGCCGGAAGCGCCAGGACTGGAGCAGCATGCCAAAGGTGGTGGCGATGAAAGCCAGTTCCGCTGCCGCTAGATGGATGGTGCCGTGAATGGTCAATTTGGCGTTGGTGTCCGTGGCTGCGAGCGCGGTCACCAACACCCCAATAGCCCCGGACACGAACAAAACCAGGGCCGTGACACTGCGCGCCTGCGGGCTGCTGGCCATATAAGTGGCGACCGCGAGCAGTACGATAGCAGCCGCAAGTGCATAAAAGCCCGCATGCAGCCAACCGTTGTAAGGCCCCAACAGGTAGAAACTCAGGGGTGTGCCCATGAAGCTGTAATCCGGACGCAGGAATTGCAGCACCGCGGACACCAGAAAAAAGAACAGCACGCCCGTCAGAGCGAGCCAACCGAACCAGCGTGGAAGATACGAAACCCTGTCCATAATCGCCTTGACAAAGCCAGCTTATAAAACTAGTCTAACACTAGTCTGAATTCTGGAGCAGTGATCATGCGCGAAATTGGGGCCTATGAAGCCAAGACCCATCTTCCCCGGCTGCTGAAACGCGTGGAGAAGGGCGAGCGTTTCATTATTACCCGCCACGGCAAGGCCATCGCGGAACTGACACCGGTACACGCCCACAATCCCGCACACGTCCTGCAAGCTCTCGACAGTCTGCGGGAGTTCCGCAAGACTCACAGTCTTGGCGGACTCAAGATACGCGACCTCATCCATGCAGGTCATAAACGCTGATGGCCTTCGTGCTCGACTGCTCGGTAACCATGACCTGGGTGTTTCCTGAGGAATCCTCGTCTTCCCTGGATGCCTTGGGGGATACGCTGGCAACGGAAGCGGCGATAGTGCCGGAAATCTGGCCATTTGAAGTCGCCAATACCCTGTTGGTTGCATTACGCCGTGGGCGCCTTGAAGAAAATGAATTTTCTTCCTTGATCGCCCAGCTGCGAGTCCTGCCGGTGGAAATAGATCATGACAGTGGCGCCCAGGTTTTCATGCGCAGCCTGGAACTTGCAAGACGCTATGCACTGACGAGTTATGATGCCTCTTATCTGGAACTGGCATCCCGTCGGCACTTGCCGCTGGCCACCCTGGATAAACAGCTGGCAGATGCATGTGTGAGTGAGCGCGTGCGGGTATTAAACTAAAATCACGTGCGTTATTGTCAATAGGCCGTGAAGGTCTCCAGCTGTGCCTTTCAATTATTACAACCGTTTAAGCGCCAAAAATAAGCGTATCTATCTGGCCAGCGACAAGATCGAGGTTATCAAATTGCCGGTGCCGATGCCGCTGTGGCCGCTGACTCGGGAACTGGCGGCGGCACTCAAGACCGACAAGCGTATTGTGGTGGAGGCCGTCTGCAGGCATTTGGCCGAGGACATGTTGCTGCAACTCGAGACACCGCCGGTGCAACTCAAGGTCATGGCCGCCAGGCCTTCCAATGATTACGGCGAATTGCACGGTTTCTATGAAGGCGTGGAAGGTCGGCTCAAGGTGGCGAAAATCACGCTATGGATGCGCACCGCGCAGCGCAAGCAGGTGGTGGCGTTCAGGAGTTTCCTGCGCACCTTTCTGCATGAGCTGTGCCACCATCTCGACTATGAATACCTGAAGCTCGAGGACTCCTTCCACACTGAGGGTTTCTACAAGCGGGAGTCCTCGCTGTTTCACCAGCTGGTGACCGACGCCTCTGTTGTGCGCGACTAGCGCGCCAGCGCCTGCAGCAATTTATCTCGCGGCAAAGTGTTAAGCACGTCGCCGGGCTCCAACCAGGCGCGCCGCGCCTGATCGACTCCGAATCGCATATCGGCGAGTCCTCGCGTGCTGTGGGCATCGCTTGAGATCACCAGTTTGCACCCCGTTCGATGCGCGGCGCGCGCGTGGATATCGTCCAGATCCAGGCGCTCGGGATTGGCATTGATCTCCAACGCCACGCCAGCCGCAGCTGCGGACCGATAGATTTTGTCCATATCAGCATTGGTCTCTGCGCGTGTATTGATGAGCCGCGTGGTGGGATGCGCAAGTATGTGTATATGGCGGTTATCGAAGGCTTTGAGAATGCGTGTGGTTTGTTTGGCGGCTGGGAGCTCCAGCTGGTAATGCACCGCTGCCACTACCACATCCAGTTCCTTGAGTATTGAGTCCGGCAGATCCAGCGAACCATCTTCGAGGATATCCACCTCCGTGCCCTTGAGCACATGAAAATTTCGTAGCTTGCTGTTGAGCTTATCGATCGCGTGGATTTCGGTCAGCAACTGTTTCGCATTCAGACCGTGGGCCACGGTCAGATGCCGGGAGTGGTTGCTGATGGCGAGATAGTCATAACCGCGCGCCTGTGCGGCCTTGGCCATGGCCGCCAGTGTGTCATGACCGTCCGTGGCATCGGTGTGTGCATGCAGATCACCCTTGATGTCCGTGAGGTTGATGAGATTTGGTAATTTGCCGGTGCGTGCCGCTTCGATCTCGCCACGGGCTTCGCGCAGTTCCGGTGGGATGTAGGGCAGGCCTACGGCGGCGAGCAGTTCCGTTTCAGTGCGGCCGGCGATGCGCTTCGGGCCGCGGTACACGCCATACTCGTTGATCTTGAGGCCCTTGGCCACGGCGATCTTGCGCACCGCGATGTTGTGGGCCTTGGAGCCGGTGAAGTAGTAGAGTGCGGCTCCATAGCTGATGGTCGGCATCAGCCGCAGATCCACTTGTATGCCGTTGCGCAGTTTGACCGTGGCGCGGGTGCTGCCTTCTGACAGCACTTCAGCGACTGCATCGTATTTGACGAAACGCGCCATCACCGGCACATCGCGCGCGCCGGTGACCACGATATCCAGGTCGCCCACGGTATCGCAGCGGCGGCGATAGCTGCCGGCGATTTCCACACGTTTGACACCTGGAATCTTGCGCAGATAAACGAGCAACGGCGTGGCGATCTGCTCGGCATCGGCCAGCTTGAAACGTTGTGGCCCGGTATTATGTGTTTCGAGACTGGCGAGGACGCGCGCTATGATTTTGGCGCCAAAACCCGGCAAGGTAGAGAGCGTGCCGCTGCGAGCGGCACGTTTCAGATCCTCGAAGTTGCGGATCTTGAGCTCACGGAACAGCAGCTTGACGCGTTTCGGGCCCAGACCCGGCAAACGCATGAGCTCGCTCAGGCTGCCCGGTATGCGCTTTTGCAGTTGCTCCAGCTGTGGCAGCTTTCCGGTCTGTACCATGACGGCGATCTTTTTTGCCAGTTCTTTGCCGATACCGGGCAAGTCGTCCAGATCGCGACCTTCGGCCACCAGTTCGGTCATAGCACGGGAATAGCCGGCCACTACCCGTGCGGCGTTGCGGTACGCGCGTACCCGGAACGGGTTGGCATCCTCAATCTCCAACAGATCCGCGTAGCGGTTGAAGAGTTCGGCGATCTCGGCATTATCGGCCGGCATGTTGGTTCCAGTTGCTTACATGAAAAAAGATAGCGTAATCACGACAACTTGGCACTGATCTGGGTCAGTCAGCCTTTCCCTGACGCGGCTTTTACCCGAAAATACTCCTACTTACCGAAATCCACACGTTCCGAGGAGGCCCAGGTGGCCAGCTACACCGCCCCGCTGCGCGATATGCAGTTTGTCATGAATGAACTCGCAGACTTGGCGGGCGTGACCCGGCTGTCCGGCTACGGTGACGCCACGCCGGAACTCGTGGGAACCGTACTGGATGCCGCGGCCAAGTTTGCCGCTGAGGTGCTGGCGCCGTTGAATCAGGCGGGTGATCAAGAAGGCTGCAGCTTCAAAAACGGAGAAGTGGCCACTCCGAATGGTTTCAAGGAAGCCTACGCGCGTTTCGTGGCGGATGGTTGGAACGCGCTCGCCATCCCGACAGAATCCGGTGGGCAGGGGCTACCGCAATTGGTGTCCGCGCCGGTACAGGAAATGTGGCAGGCCGCCAACATGTCCTATGCATTGTGTGCGCTGCTGACACAAGGCGCGGTGGAAGCACTGATCCTGAGTGGTTCGGACGAACTCAAAAAACGTTTCCTACCCAAAATGGTCGCCGGTGAGTGGACTGGCACCATGAATCTTTCCGAACCCCAGGCCGGCTCAGACCTTGCGGCGGTGCGCTGCCGTGCGGTGCGCGAGGGAGATCACTACAAGCTCAGCGGTCAAAAGATTTTCATCACGTACGGCGAGCACGACTGGACCGAAAATATCGTCCATATGGTATTGGCGCGGGTGGCAGGCGCACCTGAAGGGGTCAAGGGTATTTCCATGTTTCTGGTACCTAAGTTCCTGGTGAACAAAGACGGTACGCTCGGTGAGCGCAATGACGTGCAGTGCGCATCCATTGAACACAAACTTGGCATCCATGCCAGTCCCACCGCGGTGATGTCGTACGGAGACAATGGTGGTGCGATTGCCTATCTCATCGGCGAAGAGAACCGCGGCCTCGAATATATGTTCATCATGATGAATCTGGCGCGCTTCGATGTGGGCGTGCAAGGCTTGGGTATTGCCGACCGCGCCTGGCAACTGGCACGCAGCTATGCGAAGGAGCGCGTGCAGAGCGCCGATGTCAACGTGCGCCATGGCCAGCCCGTGACCATCATCCATCATCCGGATGTGCGCCGCATGCTGATGAGCATGAAGGCACGCGTGGAAGCCATGCGCGCGGTGGCTTACGTGACCGCCACGCAATTGGACCGGGCCATGCACCTTGAAGATGAAATGCAACGCGGCCAGGCGCAAGCTTTCGTGGATTTGATGATCCCGGTGGTGAAAGGCTGGTGCACAGAAAACGCCATGGATATTACCTCACTCGGCATCCAAATCCACGGCGGCATGGGTTACATAGAGGAAACTGGCGCCGCGCAGTATTTTCGTGATGCGCGTATCAGCACAATTTACGAAGGCACCACTGGAATCCAGGCGAAGGATCTGATCGGCCGCAAGATCGCCCGTGACCAGGGCGCGACCGTCAAAGGATTGATCGCCGAGATGCGCGGGCTGGATGCGGAGTTGGCGAAAGCGCAAGCTGAAGACTTGAAAGTCATTCGCGCGCGTCTGACCGATGGCATCCGCGCGCTGGAAGAATCTGTGAACTGGCTGGTGACGAATTTTGCTGCCAACGTGAAAGCTGCAGCCGCGGGCTCGGTGCCATTTCTGATGCTGTTGGGCAACGTTGCAGGCGGCTGGCAGATGGCGCGCGCTGCGCTTATTGCCCACCAACGCCTGGCGAGCGGAGCGGGGGATGCTGCCTTTTATAAGGCCAAAATTGGCACCGCCCGCTTCTATGCCGATCATGAATTGACCAAGGCGCCGGGCCTGAAAGAATCGATTGTCGCCGGTGCCGCTGGCGTGCTGGCCTTGTCCGAAGATCAGTTCTGAATCTCGGTCCTGTATTGACATATCTAGAAAAGCCGATATACTCATGCCCATGGAACAGGTGGAAGTATTCAAGGCCTTGGCCAATGAATCGCGACTCAAGATCCTGCAATGGATGAAGGAGCCGGGCAAGCATTTTGGCGATTGCCCCACCGGTGGCGCTCGCGGTCGCAAAGTGTGTGTGGGTGAAATTCAGGCGAAACTTGGCCTGTCCCAATCCACTGCGTCCCAGTACCTCGCCATCCTGGAGCAGGCCGGGCTAGTGGTTGCGCGCCGCGAGGGGCAGTGGACCTTTTACGAGCGTAACGAAGACGCCATCAGGGGGGCCGGCGATTTCCTCAAAAAGGATTTGTAACCGTCGCATGAACAAGGCACCCCGTAAGGGGCTTTTTAATCGGGTTTTATATCTATTTATACAAATATGCGAAAACTTATTAATAACGATGAGGATATCCACATGGACACACAACCATTGTTGACGCCGGTTACGCTCGGCCCCTATCCGTTGCCGAACCGTGTAGTCATGGCGCCCATGACGCGTTCGCGCGCCTATAACCGCGATAAGGCGCCCACGGACATGCAGGCCCAATATTACGCACAACGCGCATCCGCTGGGCTCATCATCGCCGAAGGCACCCAAATATCTCCCCAAGGAGTGGGTTACGTACATACGCCCGGCATCCATTCGCAGGCCCAGGTCCGTGGCTGGAAGAAAGTCACTGACGCGGTACATGCGCGCGGTGGCCGCATTTTCAGTCAGCTCTGGCACGCGGGTTACGTATCGCATCCAGACTTTCACGATGGTGCGCTGCCGGTGGCGCCTTCAGCCATCAACCCCATGACCAAGTCGTATACGCCCTTGGGTCTCAAGGATACGGTCACTGCCCGCGCCCTAGACACTTCAGAAGTCAGGGACATTGCGCAGGATTACGTCAAGGCGGCGATCAACGCCATGTTGGCAGGGTTTGATGGTGTCGAAGTCCACGGCGCCAACGGTTATCTCATCGAGCAGTTTCTGCGCGACGGTAGTAACCGGCGCAGCGACGAATACGGCGGCGACATCCCGAACCGCGCGCGTTTTCTGTTTGAGATTGTGGAGGGTATCAGCGATGCAATCGGCAGCGAACGCGTGGGCGTGAGACTCTCGCCCGCCAACACCTGGAATGTGCCGGCGGATTCCGATACCCGCGCCCTCTATGACTTTGTCATCGGCGCCTTGTCAGGTTATGGGCTCGCTTACCTGCATTTGCGCGAGGCTCAGGGCGATCTAACTGCCATTCCCAACATGGTGCAGAATATCACTGCGCACTATCGCACGGTGTATCGCGGCATAATCATTACCAACACCGGTTACGATCGGGAGACGGGTAATGCTGTGATCGCCAGAGGCGATGCCGATCTGGTGGCCTATGCCACGTCGTTTATCGCGAACCCGGACCTGGTAGAACGTTTCCGGTTAAACAAGCCGCTCACCCAGGCGGATCAGAATACGTTTTACCAGGGTGGTGCCAAGGGCTACACCGATTATCCATTTATACAGGCCGAAGCGGCCTGAATAGTCTATTTCACCCAACCTGAAGGAGATACGCTCATGAAACTGTATTACTCTCCCGGCGCTTGCTCTATGGCGCCCCACATCACACTAAATGAACTCGGTCTACCGTACGAGGCGGTGGAAGTGGATATTTCCAAGACCCACAAGCTGGTGAAAACCGGTGTGGACTATTACAAGATCAATCCCAAAGGTTACGTGCCGGCCATCGAGTTGGATGACGGTTCAGTTTTGACCGAAGTCGCGGCGATCCTGCAATACCTGGCCGACCGCAAACCCGAGGCGGCCCTGCTGGCCGCGCCCGGCAGCATGGAGCGTTATCGCACCATCGAATGGCTGACGTTCATAAGCAGCGAACTGCACAAAGGTTTCGGCGTTCTGTGGCACCCACCTGTGGCGGAAGCCGACAAGCAGTATGGCGTCGAAAAACTCAAAAAGCGTTTTGAGTTACTCGACAAGCATCTTGCCAGCAACGAGTTTCTGATGGGCAAGCAGTTCACCGTGGCGGACGCCTATGCCTACACCATTATCAGCTGGAGCTATTTTCACAAGCTGGACCTGAGTCGCTATCCACACCTGCGCGCCTATATGAAGCGCATCGCCGAGCGTCCCAGCGTGCGCAATACAGCGCACGCAGAGAAACTCGTGGCCTGAGAGGAGGATTTTGTTTAACGGCCCTCAAATTTGTGGGAGCGGCGATACTCGCCGCGATTCTTTGGAGCAAAAAGTCGCGACGGGTACCGTCGCTCCCACAGTGCTGTTTCTACCATGGAATTTTCTTTTTGTCGCGCCAGAAAAAACCACTCTCGGTCGCTTCCGGCGCACTCGCCAACCACACGATGGTTTCCACGCCTTTTTCGATCGAACGGTTGGCGTTCACGCCACCCATATCGGTTTTCACCCAGCCAGGACAGACGGAGTTCACCAAGATATTGCGTGGCCTCAATTCGTTCGCAAACACTCGCGTGACCATGTTGAGCGCCGCTTTCGAGATGCGGTAAGCCAGATGACCGCTGCCCATGTTGTTGAGTGCACCCATACCGGAGGATATATTCACGATGCGTGAGTGCTCGGACATCAGCGGCGCCAGTGCCTGGATGAGCCGCACTGCGCCCAGGGTATTGGTGTTGAAGTGTTCCATGATCGTCACCGGCGAAACCTTGAGCGGATCAGAGGATTTTGCGCCAGTATCGTGGGAAGATTCCGTAAGGATGCCGGCGTTGTTTACCAGCACATCCAGATATCCGTGCGATTCCTTTATATATTTGGCCAACGCCTGAGCGTCCTCGCTGGAATTCACGTCCAGTTTGCGCAACTCCACGGAGAGTTTTTGAGTCTGCAAAGCACGCAACGCTTCGGCACCGGTCTTTGAATTGCGAGCAGTGAGGATAATGTGGAAACCGCGCTGCGCCAATTGGCGCGCGGTTTCACGACCCAGGCCGCGATTGGCGCCGGTGATTACGGCAGTTTTCTTTTCGTCCATGGGGGTCTCCCGCGTCAACAGATTCAGAAAATAAACAGCAGTATGATACGGTCTTGATAAAGGCACGTATTCTTCGTTGCCATCCAGGTTTGCACTATGTTCTCCATCACCAGAAAAACCAGCCAGAATTCCGAGGCCCAAGCCCTGCCGGGCCGGGCGGCGCCCATTGCCACGGCTGAACGACATTATGTGAATGATCACCCGCTCAAGCCGCCATTCCCTGCCGGCATGCGGGAAGCGGTGTTCGGCCTCGGCTGTTTCTGGGGCGCAGAGCGGAAATTCTGGCAACAGTCGGGTGTGTACGTCACCGCTGCTGGTTATGCCGGCGGCTATACGCCCAATCCCACCTATGAAGAAGTGTGCAGCGGTCGTACCGGACATGCGGAAGTTGTGCTCGTGGTTTTCGACCCGAAGATCATGAGTTATGCGCAGTTGTTAAAATTGTTCTGGGAAGCCCACGATCCCACCCAGGGCATGCGCCAGGGCAATGATATCGGTACACAGTACCGTTCTTGCATCTACACTTTCGGGGAAACGCAGCAGCACGACGCCGAAGAGTCACTGCAGCACTACCAGCAGGAACTGAAGTCGGCAGGATACCCAGCGGTCACAACGGATGTTCGGCTAGCCGGTGAGTTCTACTACGCTGAAGATTACCATCAACAATATCTTGCGAAGAATCCGGCCGGTTACTGCGGCCTCAGGGGTACCGGCATACAGTGCACAATTTGATTGCATGACACTCTCCGGAGCGGAGAGAGGTTTTGGCGATTCGGCGAGCAATGGTGAGCAACAGCGCGAAAGTTCCGGAATATTTTCGTGCTACTAAACCATAGACGAGTTACGGAAGCTCCGATTTATTCCATTTTGTCGTTACCGCGAAGGCGGGAACCCCCGAATTTTCCGTATCCTTTTTCCACTAATTCTCGTATAACCAATTTTGGGCCAGTCTCGTGCCATGACAGTAGCCATGTTACATTTGCCAAAATAACCACGCATACCAAATCACGGGTTGACGGAACATGACGGGGAATAGCGCGTGATCCAGATCGGGGACTTGGGCTTCCGCTATCCGGGGGCGGAACGTGCGGCCCTACAGGAGCTGTCCTTGCACGTCCGTGAGGGCAGCCTGTTTGGCCTGCTGGGACCGAATGGTTCGGGCAAGACCACGCTGATCTCGATTTTGACCGGTCTTTTGCCCGTGCAGGCCGGGCAGATTCACATTGACGGCAAATCCCTGCCTGCACACACACGTGAGATTCAGGCGTTCAGCGCGCTGGTGCCGCAGGAGTATGCGTTTTATCCGCGCCTGAGTGTCATCGAGAACCTGCGGTTCTTCGGCGCGGTGCAGATAATCCCGGCCCCCGAATTGCATGACCGGCTGTCTGAGGCTTTGGCAGTCGCGGGACTGGAATCATTCACCGCAGTGCGCGCTGAGCATCTGTCCGGCGGGCTCAAGCGGCGTCTCAATCTCGCCATCGGACTTCTGAACCGGCCGCGTCTATTGTTTCTCGATGAGCCGACGGTAGGCATTGATCCACAGTCGCGGCATTTCATCCTCGAAGCCATCAAGCGCATCAATACAAGCGGTACCACCGTGGTGTACACCACGCATTACATGGAAGAGGTGGAAACGCTGTGTGACGAAATCGGCGTGCTGGATGACGGACGTCTGTTGGCGCGCGGCACACTGGAACAACTGCTGAGTAGCGCGGACAGCCGGAGTCTGGCAGTCACGCTGAGCGCATCGCCCACGACGCAACAAATCAAGGTATTGGGCCCTATCTCGGGACTTGAGATACGCGCACGCGAATTGCGCCTTACGAATTGCACCGAATCTGATTTCAAACATTTGCTTGCGTTGCTGGCCGCCGAAGGCGTGGATATTAGCCGTATGCGATATGGTTATGGCAACCTCGAAGACCTGTTCCTGCATCTCACCGGCCGGCAATTGAGAGATTAGATGCCCATGCCAGTCTTTGCACTGATCGGGAAGGAATTGAAGCTGTTGCTGCGCGACTGGCACGCCTTGCTGCTGCTGTTCGCTATGCCGGCTGCATTCATATTGGTTATGTCACTGGCCATGCAGAACGGGTTTTCTGCTCAGCAGGGCGTCAGCATCCATTATTATCTCGTAAATAATGATAGCGGCCCGGTGAGCGACGCGCTGGTGAAGATACTGAGCACATCGCAGGGTTTCAAAATCCTGCCCGCGGATGCCCCGGTATCACAACTGGTTGACCGGGTGCGCCGGAGTCAGGCGCAATTCGTAGTCGAGATACCATCCGGATTCAGCAAA
The DNA here is from genome assembly GCA_050739415.1 of Gammaproteobacteria bacterium. Classification (GTDB taxonomy): domain Bacteria; phylum Pseudomonadota; class Gammaproteobacteria; order Natronospirales; family REEB76; genus REEB76. Next base: position 23,426 of record JBOIBD010000014.1, read on the forward strand.
GCCATGGAAAGCACCAACCCATTGCCTGTGCAGATGTGGGCTGGGCCGGATGTCGGCCCGGCAATATACAAACTTTTCGAGGCGAGATTACGCGCCGTCCTCGCACGCGCCTATCTGCAACAGACACTGGCCCCGTTGGAAACGCAGAAATCCGGTGTCACAGCCGATACCGGCGTCAATCTCGACGCTGCGGATAAATTGCTTCAAGCCGAATCGCTCTACAACGGCAATGGCAAAAACCGCGCGCCATCCTCGGTGCAGCAGAGTGTACCGGCTTGGTTGCTGTTCGCCATGTTCTTCATCGCCATTCCACTTTCCACCACCTGGGTTCAGGAGCGCCAGCAGGGCACCTATGTGCGTTTGCGCAGCATGGGCCTGAGCGCCAGAAACCTGTTGCTGGGTAAATTGCTGCCGTATCTCGGCATCAATCTGCTGCAAGTGGTGCTGATGCTTGGAGTCGGCGTATTTGTTGTGCCATGGCTTGGTGGTGACCGGCTCACTCTCGGAAATTCGCCGCTGGCACTGTGTCTGATGGCGCTGGCGGCGAGTTTCGCTTCGGTGGCCTATGCACTGTTGATCGCGAACCTGGTGTCCACCAGCGAACAGGCCACGATTTTTACCGGCGTGGCCAATCTGCTGATGGCGGCGGTGGGCGGTATTATGGTGCCGAGCTTCTTGATGCCGCCGGTCATGCAGGCGTTGAGTCACTATTCACCCATGGCCTGGGGCTTGCAGGGTTTTCTCGACGTATTCCTGCGGCAGGGTGAACTCAGGACCGTGGCACCGCAGGCCGCGCTGCTGTTTGGTTTCGGCATTGCCTGTCTGGTACTGGCGGGACTGCGCCTCGGTTTGCGAACGAGACAATGAGCGAATATGGACAGAGAACAATTAAAACTCGAACTCAAACAGATGATCATTACTGAATGCCAGAAGAAAATGAGTCCGGCGCAGATTCCGGACGATGCCGTGCTCATCGGCAGTGAAGGGGAGCTGGGTCTTGATTCCCTGGATGCCCTGCAGATCGCCCTCGCAGTGAAACAGAAATACGGCAAGCGCATTGAGGGCAACAATCATACACGCACTGCCCTGACTTCCATCAACACGCTGGCTGATTTTATCCTTGCAGACACCTGAATCGCACATGTCCGGTGTTTACATTCGAGGTGCAGGATTGAGCTGCGCGCTCGGTATGGATGCACAAAGTTGTATTTCGGCGATGCTGCGAATGCAACTGCCACAGATGATGTTGCGGCTGGACGAATTCGCCGAACCCCTGCAACTGCCATACTGCCGCATTCCGGATCAGACCGGGTTATTTGATCCGGGCCGCTTCGAGCAGCTGTTGCCGCCGGTGGTTCAAGCCGCAGTGACGCAAGCCGGGTTGACCAATGCCGATATCCGGAAACTGCCGTTGTTTATTGGTTCCTCCTGTTTCTCCATCGGCCAGTCAGAAACACATTACGCTGCGGCTTTGGCGCGCGATTCACAAAACGCCCTGCCGCTGCCCTTGTGCGGCTATCAGGACATTGCCGTGTTCGCGCAACGCGCGCTCGGCAATGCCGGTGATACCTATACCTACAACACCGCCTGCACCGCGTCCGCGAATGCGCTGCTGGGCGCGCTGCACATGCTCGAACTGGGTTGGTACAAACATGCGCTGGTGATCGGCGCGGAACTCGCTAACCGCACTACGCTCGCGGGGTTTTCCGGCTTGCAGCTTGTGGCCGACAGCTTGCGGCCCTTCGATGCGGCGCGCACAGGCATCGTGCTCGGTGAAGGTATCGGCGCAGTGCTTTTGTCGTCACAAGCCGGTGACTCAAAGTGTTTGAAGATTACGGGCGGCGCAAATAATTGCGATACCTGGAGCGTGACCACTGCGAATCCGGATGGTATATCTGTCGCCGCACTGCTGCGCCGGATATTTGAGCAGGTGCAATTGCGGCCTCAACAGGTGTGCGGCATCAAGGCGCATGGCACCGCCACATCCACCGGCGATAGCGCCGAAGCCCTGGGGATGCGCCAGGTATTTGAGAGCTTGCCGCCGATAACCGTGCTGAAACCTTATATCGGGCACACCCTGGGCGCCTGCTGCGTCAACGAACTGGTGTTGTTCGTGGGCGCTTTGCAGCGCGGTTATTTACCTGCCACGCCCGGGTTTGAAACACCGGATCCCGTATTGGACATACACCCGCTCAAGCAGGCAACGGCCGCACCGGATGGATATTACCTGCTTAATCATTTCGGATTCGGCGGCAACAATACCGTACTGGTACTGGAGAAACCTGCGACGTGATCATTCTCTTGTCAGCCAGTCATTATTTTCAGCCGCTGCGCAAAGGTGAGCCCTTGCCGGCATTAGAGCAGGCCCTGGTGAGTGTATGTCGCGAGAACTTTCGCCGCATTGACCGCTTCATCCAACTGGCGTTGCTGGGATCGGCACGCTGTGCAGTCGGTCATCCCTTGCAGGCGGATTGCGGTATCTACCTCGGCTCAGGACTCGGACCCATGAGCAACAACATCGCGGTTCAGGAGCAACTGGTACGCGACCGGGAGATCCCCAAGCCATTCAATTTCATCAATACTCTGGGCAGCGCCGCGGGCTTCTACGTTGCCCGCAATCTGAGTTTGAACGGGCGGAACTTGTTCATTTCGCGGCGCGGCGCCAGCCTGGAAGCGGCGTTGAGTGTGGCCATGGCCGATATGATGCTCGGCGTCACCCGGCAGGCTCTGGTGGGCGTGGTCGAAGAAGTCACGCTGCCACTCAGAGAGCATCGTATGCGCCAGGGGTTGTCGGAAGAACAATCACTGGCCGAAGGCAGCCATTGGCTGTTGTTGCAATCGGATATGGACGGAACCCGGCCAATCGGAATCAGGCGTTTCGTGGAGTTTTCCGGGCTGGAAGGATTTCTGCAATCAAACTGGAACGGGGGCGATCGCTTGTGTTGCGCGCACGACATGGAAAGCCGCATGGCGGAGATATTGCAATCGCGATTTCCGGACAGCGCGCCGTTCGATCCGAGCGCCGCATTTCATGACAATCCGGAAGCCGCGTGGGTGGCGGAATTTGCGGCCAGCAACAAACCAGGTAGCCTGTTCCTGATCAACGGTAATTCGGAACGTGGCTGGTTCCTACTTCACCTGGGAGCGTAGCCGCTTGTAAATTTTTTCTTCTCCATCTGCGCACTGCAACAACTGATCGGCGAGCAAGGCATAATCCATCGGCATGCGGTCCTTGCACATTTTCGCGGCATGCAGCGCGAAACGCCGCCACTCGTCGCCCACCGCAGTCAGTTCGCCGGCGATTTCAACAAGGCCGGGTTTGTCCAGCACGCCGGCGGCTTCCTGCAGGAACGAGGCGTACAGGAAGCGAAAACCGGCGCCGCCGGTACCGATTTCTTCCTGCATCCGCACGATGTGGCCCAACAACAACTTGTTGTGATGCTCGTTGCGAGGGTTCAGTCTGCGGATTTTGCGCGAGACGAGACGAATACCGCGCACACCCAATATCGGCACGGGTACGTACAGCATCATGCCGGTCGTGAAGCGGATCGCCTTGCGGATGGCGCGCGGCAGATCCAGCTTTGTCGGTATGGTTTGTGGATAGTAGAGTAAGCCCTTGGGCGCCAGGACGCCACGGGTGAAGCGGGCCTTCTGCAAAGACTCCGCATCGCATTCCACCAGAATATCAATCACCGGATCACTGATTAGATAATTGTTGCCGCGCTTGCCATACACCACCAAGTTGTGGGCGTTGAAATGAAAACGCATGTCCGGCGGGAAATATGACAACCAAAACGCCGAAGTCTGGATACCCACAACCCGCCCCTGTGACAGATGCCGATCCAGCGCCTGCATGCCGGCCAGCGGTTGCTTGAAGGTTTCAAAGTGCATCTTGATGCCGAGACGCCGGGTCAGGCCGCGGATGATTCCGCCCGGTGGCATGCGGTACGCGAACAGCGGCAAGCCGCCAAATTTCAGGAACGGCAGATAGGCAAATCCCAGTCCCGCTGCGATGCCGAAGGCCATGGGCTCCGAAATGCTCAAGTGTTCATGGCGCAGCAGCGACGAGATCACGCCGCTTTCGCAATGCGCGCTCTGCAGGTGATCGAACGGAATCTCGATAGTGTCAAGCGCTGCCGGCTGTGCGTTCACGGTTGTTCCGGAAGTGTGTCAAGTTGCGCAGCGGTCAGCCCCAGCGCTTCGGCATAACGCTGCCGGCATTTTGAGGAGAGTCTCCGGAACGCGCCGGGTTTGAGGTGCCGGCGCACGCGCCATTTGAAATAACCGGTGCTCTGCGCAAGCAGGACCAGATCCATGCGCTGTCGGTACATGTGATATTCGAGCGCCGAAGCGTGTCCCTGGCGTGCGCGCTGCCA
>JBOIBD010000015.1:0-27382 GCA_050739415.1 Gammaproteobacteria bacterium
CCCTATCGGTGTGCTACCAACCAATGGCGGCAATACTTCAGAACTCACCACATCCTGACCGTTGTACGTAAGTATCACATCTCCGGGCTTGATACCTGCCCGGGCTGCCGGGCTGGCTGGAACCACTTTGCGCACCAGCGCACCCTCGGGTCGCGACAGATGCAAGGACTTAGCCAGATCCGGGGGCACATCCACTATGCTCACGCCCAACCAGCCACGTATCACATGGCCGTGCTGTCGCAATTGTTGCACTACCATCATGGCCAGACTAATGGGGATAGCGAACGATACGCCTTGGTAGCCGCCAGTACGACTATAGATTTCGGAATTGATACCTACTACCTGGCCTTGCAGGTTGAATAGCGGACCACCGGAATTCCCGGGATTGATTGGTACATCCGTCTGGATGTAAGGCACGTATTGCTCGTCACCAATATTACGGTCTTCGGCGCTGACGATACCGGCGGTCACGGAATGGTCGAAACCGAACGGTGAGCCGATCGCTAGCACCCATTGGCCCACCCGTACCTGGCCTCCAGCGATAGCTGCCACGGGCAAGCCACTGGCATTGATCTTGAGCAAAGCCAGATCGCTTTGGGGGTCTGTTCCGAGGATCTTCGCCGGCAGCACCCGCCGGTCATTCAGTTTTACGGTTATGCGTTCGGCATGCTCGATCACGTGATAATTTGTGAGAATCTCGCCGTCTGCCGAAATGATGAAACCCGAACCCAGAGCCTCGGTAGGTGGAACGTCAGTGTTGTCACTGCCGCCATCAGCGCCATTACCGCTGTTCTCGCTGCCGTTTTGAGGCGGCGCAACATCGAAGTAGCGCCGGTACCAATCCGAATCTGGACTATCGTCATTCTGGCTCGCAGCATCGTTGCCTTGGGTGAAGCTCGTAGGTTGTAGGGTGCTGCTGACATTGACCACAGTCGGCGAAACTTTGGCTACCACCACAGTGAAATCCGGCAAATCAGCGGCAAAACCCCCACTTCCCAGAGCCATTGCTCCAGCCAAAAACGCAATACGCCAGAAAATTCGCTGCACGGGTGGCATTGTGGTGCAAGCCAGTTCGCCCGGCAAGCATTGGCTTTCAGTGTCTTGGCAAAGGCAGCATTTGCATGGATTGGGCGATCATCTCCACCGTAATGGCGGGCACCTCGCCCACCACGGTAACGTGGTGGGCGCCTATCTGGCGGCCAAAAGCATTCACCGACCCCATCTGGGAAAGACCGATCAGATTCTTCCGGCCTGGATCTGCAGCTTCGGCAAATACTGAAACCGAAGACAGCCCGTCGCTGAACACCAGATGCCGCACCGGCTGCGGCGCGCCCGCAACCCGCTGCACATCCCTCAGGGACAAAGCAAAACCAGCCGGCAGTTGTCCGGCTTTCCAGTTCACGTGGGCTTCGTCCGGCGCCAACTTTTCACTTTCACCCTGTATGTTCCAGACGTAACCGGGCTCGATTTCGGTAGCCTTAAAGGCCGCATCCGGAATATTTTTGGGATAGCTGAGCGAAGTGAACATCACTCGCTCCACCGTGTGGCCGTCGTTGGTGAGAAGATCAGAGCGCAACAGCATGCCGGTGCGCACATCCAGCCAAAGTTTATATCCATAACGATATTGATCACGCGGTTCGATGCTGATGATCTTGCAACGGTAACCTGCAACGCGACCTTCACCCAGATCCTTGAAGGTGTAATACGCGGTGAGTTTAGCCGCGTGGATGCCAGGCGGCAGTGCACCAGGAAAATGTGAGGCGGCATAACGGCGTTCCACCAACACACTGTGGCTGCCCGGCAGGACGCATTTCACGTTTTTGTGATCACGGATAATTTCGCGTGGTGGACCTGTGAGCGCCACTAACCGTTCAATGCCACCCTCGGCATCGGCGCGGTGTGTAATGCGCATGGTTTCCAGAAGATCCCCGCGGATATAGACAAATGTGCCTGCGTAATTAAGGGTGCGCAGTGCAATGTTCATGCGATCAAGCCAGGCTTCGGGATTACGGTCATTGCCAGCAGGGTTACCCGCAAATGCTGCGGGTACCAGTACTGCTGCCAGCAGCGGCAACAGTATCCGGTGGCGCATCCGGATCATTGTCTGGGTCGTTTGACCAGCTTTTGCTGTACGGCCGGCCGAGTTCGCATCGCTACGCCTGTGGGGTACGTGGTGATGTAGAAATATGGAAGCATGCCCTGCTTGCCGAGGGCAGCACTAGCCTCATTGTGATTGATTATATAGTTACTCAGCTCTGCCCGAACATCCGGCAAATTGCCGTTCCAAGAGGCATTACTTGCTCTGCCATAAGCAGTCAGGCTCGTTTGCAGTGGCGGCGATGGTGGTACGGTCTCGGTAGGTGCCAACGCTAAAGGTAGATGCGCATCGTTGTGACGCAGACCGATGAGTGCGGCTACTGCCACGCAGGAAGCTACCGCAACACCCGCGGCAATCTTGCCAAAATATCCGGTGAGACTGTGACGCTTTTGTTCCGCAGGTGCTTCGAAAAGCACGGCCATGACGCGATCTGCGAAACCGAAGGTGTCCACGTGCGGCAGCGCCTTGCGCATGGCTTCACCGATCATATGGTAGCGTTCCCAGCAGATGAACAAATACCGATCCGAGCCGAAGCGGCGTGTTAGCAGCTCGTGCTCGCCCACGGGTAGCTCATCGTCCGCCAACGCTGAAATCTGTTCACGCAGTTTTTCCGTCATAACACCCGTATCACTCTGTTAATCCAACAAGGGGCGCAATTTTCCATCAATCGCCTCACGCGCCCGGAAGATGCGTGAGCGTACCGTGCCTACTGGACAGGACATAGTCTGGGCTATCTCCTCATAACTCATGCCTTCTAGCTCCCGAAGAACGATCGCAGTGCGCAAATCCTCCGGTAATTCTCCTATTGCTGCTTCCACAGTACGCTGGATCTCCTCGGTGAGCAGAAGCCGTTCAGGTGTATCCACGTCCTTGAGCCGCGCCTGCATTTCGTATTGATCCGGATCCTGCAGGTCTACGCTATGATCCAGTGGCCGGCGGCCCTCAGCCACCAGGTAATTTTTAGCTGTGTTGATCGCGATCCGGTACAGCCAAGTATAAAAAGCACTATCACCGCGGAATCCGGGAATCGCCCGATAAGCCTTGATGAAGGCTTCCTGCGCTACATCCAGAGCCTCGCTGCGATCATGCACGTAGCGGGTGACAAGCTTGATGATCTTGTGTTGGTACTTGCGCACCAGCATATCGAACGCTGCCTTGTCACCACGCTGCACACGCGCAACCAGCATCTGGTCGGTATCGGCCCTGGCCGGCTGGATTCTCAAGACCGGATTGGGGCTATGCATACGCTTGGCTCATAGACAGATGTAAGAGGAGATAGTTCGCCATCGGAGTCTGGTACGGGTATATTTCGCGTCCCACGGTGCCCTTGGTACCCAAGTTTGTCATTTTAGCAGCCTTAAGAGGACCCGGCGGAACATGCAGCAGAGCACGTGTTATGACGTCCTGGTCCTAGGCAGCGGCGCTGCTGGCCTCGCTTTGACGCTGCACCTGCCCGAAACCTGCCGTATCGCTCTGGCATCCAAGGGACCCTTGTATGAAGGCAGTACTCTCTATGCCCAAGGTGGCATTTCAGCGGTGCTGGACAAGGCAGATTCTCTTGAATCACACATACAGGACACGCTCGACGCCGGCGCCGGACTGTGTAATCCCCGCGCCGTGCGCTACGTGGTGGAACAAGGGCCGGAATGTATCCACTGGCTCATCAGCCAAGGGGTAAATTTCACCCATGACCCAGGATCCCGCGACCCAGCTGCCTACCACTTGACCCGCGAGGGCGGCCACAGCCATCGGCGCATCGTACATGCGGACGATGCTACCGGCCGCGCGATCGAAACCACGCTGGAAAAGCGCGTGCGTTCACGGTCGAATGTCACCCTTCTGGAAAATCATATCGCCGTAGACTTGATCACTGCAGCGAAAATGGGCCTGACGGACCCACGCTGCTATGGCGCATATCTACTGGATCGGCGTAGCCAGCACGTGCGCAGCATCGGCGCGCGTCACGTGGTTTTGGCCACCGGTGGTGCCAATAAAGTGTATCTGTACACCACCAATCCGGACAGTTCCAGCGGTGACGGCATCGCCATAGCCTGGCGCGCCGGCTGCCGTATCGCCAACATGGAATTCATGCAGTTTCATCCTACGTGCCTGTTCCACCCTTCCGCTAAATCCTTCCTCATCAGTGAAGCGGTGCGAGGCGAAGGCGGAAAATTGCTGTTGCCGGATGGCAGTAAATTCATGAATAAATTCGATCCGCGTGCTGAACTGGCGCCGCGCGATATCGTGGCTCGCGCCATTGATCACGAAATGAAACGTCTGGGTTCGGATCATCTGCTGTTGGATATCAGCCACAAATCCAAAGCCTTCATCCAGAAACATTTTCCAACTATATACGCACGCTGTCTGGACTACGGCTACGACATGGCCAACGGTCCAATCCCGGTAGTGCCTGCAGCCCATTACACCTGCGGTGGCGTGCTCACGGATTTGCACGGCCGTACCGATCTGCCGGGCCTCTACGCCATCGGTGAGACCGCCTTTACAGGCCTGCACGGTGCCAATCGTATGGCCAGCAATTCACTGCTGGAGTGCATCGTCTTGGGCAGCGCAGCGGCAGCCGATATCGCGAAGAGTCCGAATGATGCAAAACTACCGCGTACGCTGCTGAAGTGGGATGAAAGCCGCGTCACGGATTCCGACGAAGAAGTGGTGGTATCCCATAACTGGAACGAATTACGCCACTTCATGTGGGATTACGTCGGTATCGTGCGCACCGACAAGCGACTCAAGCGCGCCCTGAGCCGCGTTGAATTATTGCTGCACGAGATTGAAGAATATTACGGCAACTTCCGCATCACAAGCGACCTGATTGAGTTACGTAATCTTACGCAGGTGGCAAAACTCATCATTCAGTCCGCCATGTCACGCAAGGAAAGTCGCGGGCTCCACTACACGCTAGATTATCCCGAACCTGAGAATCAACGCGCACCCAGCAATAGCGTGCTTGTGCCACCTAATTACACAGGCAGCCAGCAAGCTGTGAATTGGAATAATTGAATCGCAGCTGAAACCCGCTACTGCACCCGATACTAATGCTTCGGCGTTCCATATCGTAACATTATCCGCAGGCGCCGCAGGTTATCCGTGCTGCAACTGTCACGCGACAGCATCACCGCCCAGCGTTTCCGTTCTGACGTTCGAAAATGCGCGATAACGATCCAGTTACCCAAATGAGCTTGTGGCAGGATTTCCACCGCATGAGTCACATTGCTGTAATCCGTGATTCGCCAGCCTTCTTCTAGCGACCAATGCAAGCGCTTCGGCGTGCGTCGCCAGAAAATCACTATGTTCCACATGAGGCTACCTAGAATAGCCAGCAGGATAACCAAGCGACTCAAAAGAGATAACGGCAGCTGCGTGCAGACTACAGCTGCACTAATATGGATAGCGAACAACAAAGTCGCGATGAGACGCGACGGACGGATATTAATTTCGAGTGCTTCGCCGTAAGGATTCGACGACACGGCGCTGTTCCTCGGTATCTGGCTGCTCATGGCCAATGATATATGCGAGCAGTACGGGATCGGTCAAGTTCAAGAGCGATGCAAATGCTTGTTGTTCCTCGATCGAGGCAAACGCGTAGCGGTTCACCAGATAACCCTCCAATACCAAATCCAGTTCTTTCATGCCGCGGCGGCATTGCCAGCGTATGCGTGATAACTCAGACATGACGCATCAGTTCTTCCATATTTTCTAGCAGATTTATCCCTGTATCCCTGCCTCTCTACAACGGGGCCGAAAGCACTGACAAAGAAATTACGGCTTGTGTTTATTGTTCATTACATCTGGCCTCTTACAGTTCACACTTCACCTCTCATACCTTCAATGTCCCCGCTCCACCATCATCCTCTTGATCTCCGCAATCGCCTTGCCTGGATTGAGACCCTTGGGGCAAGTGCGGGTGCAATTCAAGATAGTGTGGCAGCGATACAGTTTGAAGGGATCCTGCAAATCGTCCAATCGCTCGCCGGTGGCTTCGTCACGGCTATCTGCGATCCAGCGGTAGGCTTGCAGCAGAATCGCCGGGCCGAGATACCGATCCGGATTCCACCAGTAACTTGGGCAACTGGTAGTGCAGCAGGCGCACAGGATACATTCGTACAACCCATCCAGTTTCGCGCGATCCTCCTTGGATTGCAGTCGCTCCCGATCCGGTGGTGCGGACTGGGTGCGAATCCACGGCTTGATGGAGGTGTATTGAGCATAAAAGTGCGTGAGGTCCGGCACGAGATCTTTGACCACAGGCATGGATGGCAGGGGATACACCTTCACCTCCCCCTTGCAGTCCTTGATGTCATGGGTGCAGGCAAGCGTATTGGTGCCATCAATATTCATGGCGCAGGAACCGCAGATGCCTTCGCGGCAGGAGCGCCGCAGTGTCAGGGTTGCATCCACCTCGTTTTTGATTTTCAGCAGCGCGTCCAGCACCATTGGTCCGCACTTGTCCATATCCACCTCGTAGGTGTCCATGCGGGGATTGTCGCTGCTGTCTGGATCATAACGATAGATGCGAAAACGCCTGATGTTTTTCGTACCATCCGCGGCTTTCCAGGTCTTGCCTTCCTTGACGCGGGAATTCCTCGGCAAGCTGATCTTGGCCATGCTCTCAACCTCTGATTCAGTAAACCCGCTTTTTCGGCGGGAACGGTTTGATTTCGTCCGACAGGGTGTAGCTGTGCACCGGACGGTAGTCGAGTTTGACACCGTCCTTGTCATCCAGCCACGCGAGCGTGTGCTTCATCCAGTGTTCGTCGTCGCGTTCCGGAAAATCCTCGCGTGCGTGTGCACCGCGGCTCTCGGTGCGGTTGGCGGCACCCGCCATGGTGACGGTTGCGCAAGCTAACAGGTTAGCCAGCTCCAGGGTTTCTGCCAGGTCGCTGTTCCAGATCAGTGAACGATCCGAGACCTTCACATTGGCGAAGGCATCAAATACTTGTTTCAAGCGCTGCTTACCTTGCTCCAGCACCTTGCCGGTACGGTATACCGGACAATCCGATTGCATGAGTTTCTGCATGCGCAAGCGGATCTCCGCCGTGGCTTGCGAACCCTTCGCATACCGGAGTGCATCGAAACGCGCCATGATCTTGTCGGTCGATTCCTGCGGAAAGTTGCGTGTAGTCTTGCCGGGCTTCACGGTCTCCGCACAGCGATGCGCCGCAGCACGGCCAAATACCACCAAATCCAATAGCGAATTGGAACCCAGGCGGTTACCGCCATGCACCGACACGCAGGCGGTTTCGCCGATGGCCATGAGCCCGGGAATCACCGTGTCAGGGTCCTTATCCTTTAGGGTCAGGGCCTCACCATGATAATTGGTGGGAATGCCACCCATGTTGTAATGCACTGTGGGTAACACGGGAATGGGTTCCTTGAGCACGTCCACGCCTGAAAAGATGCGTGCGGTCTCCGTGATGCCTGGCAAGCGTTCATGGATCACATCTGCGCCCAAGTGCTGCAAATTCAGCAGAACATGATCCTTTTCTGAGCCCACGCCGCGACCTTCGCGGATTTCGAGCGTTATGGCGCGTGACACCACGTCGCGGGAAGCCAAATCCTTCGCATGCGGCGCGTAACGTTCCATGAAACGTTCGCCTTGCGAGTTGGTGAGATACCCACCTTCGCCGCGCGAGCCTTCAGTAATGAGACAGCCTGCGCCGTAGATGCCGGTGGGGTGGAACTGCACGAATTCCATGTCTTCCAGGGGCAGGCCGGCGCGCAACACCATGCCGTTGCCATCGCCGGTGCAGGTATGGGCCGAAGTGCAGGAAAAATATGCCCGTCCATAACCACCGGTCGCCAGGATGGTCTGCTGTGCCAGGAAACGGTGCAGCGTACCGCTGGTGAGATCCCAGGCGATCACGCCGCGGCAGGTGCCGTTTTCCATCAGCAGGTCAATGGCGAAATACTCGATAAAGAATTCCGCACGATGTTTGAGACTCTGCTGATACAAGGTGTGCAACATGGCGTGACCGGTGCGGTCCGCAGCCGCACAAGTGCGGTGCGCGGTACCTTCCCCGAAATGCGTAGTCATGCCACCGAAGGGCCGCTGATAAATCTTGCCTTCCTCGGTGCGCGAGAACGGCACACCATAATGCTCCAGCTCAATCACCGCTGGCACTGCTTCGCGAGTCATGAATTCGATGGCGTCCTGGTCGCCGAGATAATCGCCGCCTTTCACCGTATCGTACATGTGCCAGCGCCAGTCGTCTTCGCCCATGTTACCGAGGCTCGCAGCAATGCCGCCCTGTGCTGCGACCGTGTGACTGCGTGTCGGAAACACCTTGGTGATGCAAGCGGTAGATAACCCCGCTTCGGCGAGACCCAGTGTTGCGCGCAATCCAGAGCCACCCGCGCCTACCACTAGAGCGTCGTACACATGATCAATGAACTTATAGGCTTCCGCCATTAGATTCAGCCTCCGAAGGCGATGCGCAGCACCACGAAGATGCCGGCTACCACAAGAATAACGCTTACAAAACGAATCAATACGATTACGCCCATCTTGAGCCATTCATCGTGCACGTAATCCTCGATTACCACCTGCAAGCCGAGACAAGCGTGCCAGTACACCGTGGCAACCAACAGCACCAGCAGCACCGCGGTCCAGGGTGTGTGTATCCAGCTCTCCACCGTGGCGTAATCCGCGTGCATATACACAAGCACCGAGGCTGCAAACCACAAGGTCAACGGGATAAGCGCGACCGCGGTAATGCGCTGCGTCAGCCAATGCCCCGTGCCCTCTTTCGCGGAGCCGAGACCGCGAGCACGCGCGAGTGGAGTACGAAAGCTCATGGATGACCTCCATGCACATAGGCAAAGATGATGGCAAGCGCCGTCAACACGCAGGCGATTGCCCATACGCTGTAGCCGGTAATGTAGAAGGTGCGGATTTCAAAACCCTGCACACTGTCCCAGAACAGATGGCGGATGCCGTTGCACAGGTGATAAAAGAGACAAAAGGTCCAAGTCCACATGAGTATCTGGCCAATCCAGCTTCCAAAAAGCACTTGTGCCGTGGTGTAGGCATGCGGCCCGGCGGCGGCGGCGATGAGCCAGTAAATCAGCGCCAAGGTCCCCACGGATAACCAGATACCGGTCGCGCGGTGCACGATAGACATGGTCATGGTGATCTGCCACCGATAGACACTCAAATGCGGTGACAAGGGCCGGTTGTCTGTATCCATGTTGTTACCTCAGAATCATCTGATGCAAACAGTCAGCAAGGAAGCTAAAAGTCGATGCAACGACCGCCTTTTTCCCAATCGCCGAAGCGGGTAGGGTCGGGACCCTTGGGGCCACCGATTTCCTCGGGTTTGGCCGGTTGTCCCGGTTTCATCTTGGCTTTTTTATCTGGCAGAACCGGTATCGAAGCGATGGTAGGCGTTGGCTCTGGCATGTGCTTGTTATAGATTTGACGTAGGAGTACTTGGCATCTTACACCCAAAGCCCAAGCTGTAGCAGACGGCCCAAGCCACAGCCTCTATCATAGACATACCATGTTAGTACTGCACTTTCGATGAATACCGCCTGGCGAACATTTCTTGGCCAGCACGCGCTGCGCGATGCGCAGCCCGAGCCGGCCGCATCAGCGAGCCGTACGAGCATGACTGATCTGTCCTGTGATGGACTCATCAAGGTCGAGGGTGCCGATGCACGCGCGTTTCTGCAGGGACAATTGAGCAGTGACATTGATGTGTTAACTCCGGAGCAGGGTCAGTTCAGCTCCTGGAACAGTCCCAAGGGCCGTGTTCTCACGCTGCTGCAATTATTCCTGCACGACGATGCCATCTACATGGCGATGCCAGCAGCGCTCACCGCGCCCATCCTGAAACGCCTGTCCATGTATGTGCTGCGTTCCAAAGCCACACTCAGGGATGCCAGCGATGAACTCCCCGGCCTCGGTCTCGCCGGCGCTTCCGCCGCGATGTTGCTGCAAAAGACCGGGCTGCCGGTGCCTGTCGCAGTTCATCAGACGATCTCCAAGGAACAGATCACGCTTACGCGGCTGCACGGAGAAATACCGCGTTATGCCTGCTATGGCCCAGCAGAACAGCTCATTGTATTGGCAATACAATTGCAGCCAGATGCATGCTGGGTAGGTAACGAAACCTGGTCACTGTTCCGGATCCTGGCAGGCGAACCTGTGATTTACCCAGAAACCGTGGAACATTTCGTGCCACAGATGCTGAATCTGCCGGCTCTAGGCGCCATCAATTTCAAGAAAGGTTGTTACCCGGGTCAGGAAATCATAGCCCGCGCGCAGTACCGCGGAGGGATCAAGCGCCACATGCAACGTGCGCGTTGTGTGGCAGAGGCCATAATTCCACCCGGAACACTGCTCCATGCCAAAGAAACCGGTCGGGCGGTTGGTGAAGTGGTGGATGCCCGCCGCGATGCCGACGGTATCTGGCAAATGCTGATCGTGCTGCAGGACGAATTTGCCAGCGTACCGTTGCATATCGATGAATCCCCAATTACTTTAGTCGAATAAACTCCGTTGCATCACCACTGCATAAAATCCATCCGTGCCATGTCGGTTCGGTAACAGGCGCATAGCGCACTCGCCTGTACCCCCTTCCTTCAGATCAATGCCCTGCCGCGCCAGAATTTCCTGAGCCGGGAGGATGGAGAAGCCCACATGACTATCGAGAAATGCAGTAATCACATCCCTGTTTTCTGAATCCAGCAGACTACAGGTGGCATATATCAGACGGCCGCCCGGTTTTACCAAGTGTGATGCGGCAGTGAGAATACGGCTCTGAAGTGCAGCCAATTCCGCGAGATTGATATCCTTCCATTTGATGTCCGGGTTGCGGCGCAAAGTGCCGGTGCCGGAACAGGGCGCGTCCACCAGCACCGTGTCCATCTTGTCATGCAAGGGCGTCAGTTTCCGGTCTTGCTCGTCACGAATCAGAAAACGCTGGATGATATCGGTGCCTGCGCGCTTAAGCCGCGGCTTGATCCGATCGAGCCGTCGCGCGGATACGTCGCAAGCATACACCACGCCACTATTACCCATGACAGAGGCGAGCTGCAAGGTTTTGCCGCCGGCGCCGGCGCAGAAGTCCATGATCTTCTGTTTTGGCTGTGCTTCCACCAGCGATCCGATTAGTTGACTGCCTTCATCCTGCAGTTCGAACCAGCCGTTGCGGAAAGCGTCGGTGGTGAACAGCGGACCGCGTTTATCACGGCGCAGGCCCAATGGTGAAAATGGTGTTGTTGCGAAATCGTAACCTGCTTCGGCGAGCGTCTGTTGAAGTGCCGCGCGCGTTGTCTTGGAGGTATTAACGCGTATATCCACACTCGCTGGCTGGTTCAACGCCTCGGCCAGAACCAGTGTTTCTGCTTCGCCGAACTGCGCGACCAGGCGTTCGCAAAGCCAGTCCGGTAGATTCGCGCGTACGGCTAACGGGAACTCGAAGAGATCCAACGCACGCACGCGCTCCACCAGCGCCACAGAGCCGCCATTGAACCCGGCATCCGCAAGTGCCCTCGCACTCCAGCCGCCGTATTTCAGTAGCCAAGTGGCCGTCAGCCACGCAGCGGTATCGGATTCTTCACCTGCCACCGGCGCATGCAGCGCCGTCAGTTCCCGCTTGCGCCGCAGACAGCCGTATACCGTCTCCGCGGCAAATCCACGATCTTTTGAGCCCATCTTGCGATGCGTGCTGAAATAGTGATCCATCACCGAATCGGCAGGATATTGCGGCTGCGCCAGGATGGCATGCAGCAGTTCGTTGGCCTGAAGCAATCTTGTCCGGCCATGTGGTATGGCAGCCATTCAGATCATGTCCCGGAAGATGTATCGTCCCAGTGGAACTTGTGCATGAGCCTGTGCATCACCGGCGCGAGCATAATTCCAGCGGCGACCAGAAACATCAGGCCGGCATACAGTGCGTACAGACCCGCAAAAATCTTCCCGCCGGGTGTGACAGGCGACTCCACCGGGCCCATGCCACCCAGCAGCATGGCCGAATTCAGGAAGGCATCGCGCCATCCCAGGTGTTCGTAAACCATGTAACCGGCCATCCCAATGACCAGCGACAGGATCACCAAACATTGAAGGAACAGGAAATGCCAGAGCATGCGCAGCAGGAATTGTGCACGGCTCAATGGCACCTGCCGGCGTGTTTCGTACAAGAAGCTGCGAACTCTCATTCCACTTCTGGTCGCATTAATGGGAACAGAATGACATCGCGAATGGAGGCGGAATCCGTGAACAGCATCACCAGGCGGTCTATACCGATACCCTCACCTGCCGTGGGCGGCATACCGTATTCCAGCGCGCGCACGTAATCCGCGTCGTAGAACATAGCTTCCTGGTCGCCAGCATCTTTTTCCGCTGCCTGCGTCTTGAATCTTTCGGCCTGATCTTCCGGATCGTTTAGTTCCGAGAAGCCATTGGCAATCTCGCGACCACCCACGTAAAATTCGAAACGATCCGTGAGAAATGGATCGGCATCCTTGCGGCGCGACAGCGGCGAGATCTCCAATGGGTAATCAATGATGAAGGTAGGTTGCTTTAGATTCGTTTCCACGGTCTTCTCGAAAATTTCGAACTGCAATTTGCCAATGCCGTATCCTGGCTTTACGGGTAGTCTCAGCTTCTCGCAGACACTGAGCAGATATGTCTTATCTCGAATCTTTTTGCGTTCGAACCCTGGATTGAATTCGACGATGGCGTCATCCAGTTTCAAACGGCGGAATGCTGGGCCAAAGTCATAAGCTTCGTCCTGCCATATTACCTGGGTGCTGTTCTGCAGAGCCTGAGCCAGGCTGCGCAGTAGATTTTCCGTCAAGTCCATGAGATCTTCATAGGTCGCATAGGCTTGATAAAACTCCAGCATGGTGAATTCAGGATTATGACGCGTGGATACGCCTTCGTTGCGGAAGTTGCGATTGATCTCATACACCCGCTCGAAACCGCCCACCACCAGGCGCTTGAGATACAGCTCTGGCGCAATGCGCAGATACAGGTCCATATCCAGGGTATTGTGATGCGTGATGAATGGTCGCGCGATGGCGCCACCTGCGATGGGCTGCATCATGGGAGTTTCCACTTCCAGAAACCCCACTGCATTCATGAACTCGCGGATATGTTGCACAATCCGGGTGCGGGTCTGAAACACGCGTACCGATTCTGGGTTCATGATGAGATCGAGATAGCGCCGGCGATAGCGTATCTCCGTATCGGCAAGACCATGGAACTTTTCCGGCAATGGCCGCAAGGATTTAGCGAGCAATTGCACAGCTTCGACGCGCACCGAAAGCTCGCCGGTCTTGGTCTTGAACAGCGTGCCCACCGCGCCCACGATATCGCCCACATCCCAGGCCTTGAAATCCTCGTAGCTGTCGCCCAGCGATTCTTTCTGCAGAAATAGCTGCAAGCGACCGGAACTGTCGTGGATATGGGCAAAACTGGCCTTGCCCATGACGCGTTTGGCCATCATTCGGCCAGCCACGTGCGCACGCACGCATTCCTTCTCCAGGGATTCGCCGCTGTGTTTGCCATACAAGCCATGCAGATCGTCCGCCAGAGCATCACGTTTGAAGCCGTTTGGAAATGCCACACCCCGTTCACGCAACTTCGCAAGCTTCTCGCGGCGTTGTTGTATGAGTTTGTTTTCGTCTTGTTGTTCAGTCATGATTCATTTCCAAGGCATACCTTGTTTTTTGATTTGGTAAGAATTTTTCATGTCAGCAAAAGATACCAGCCTACTCTACTCCTCACTCCTCACTCCTCACTCCTCACTCCTCACTCCTCACTCCTCACGCTCCTACAGACCCTGCTTCAGTGAAGCTTCGATAAAGTCATCCAGATCGCCATCCAGTACCGCTTGAGTGTCGCCTTTCTCCACTCCGGTACGCAAATCCTTGATACGCGACTGGTCCAGCACATAAGACCGGATTTGACTGCCCCATCCGATATCAGCCTTACTGTCTTCCACCTTCTGCTGTTCGGCGCGGCGTTTCTGATCTTCCATCTCATAGAGCTTGGCTTTCAACAACTTCATGGCCGTGGAACGGTTCTTGTGCTGCGAGCGCTCATTCTGGCAGGCCACCACGATGCCGGTCGGAATATGCGTGATGCGGATGGCAGAATCGGTCTTGTTCACATGCTGGCCACCCGCGCCGCTGGAACGATAGGTATCTACCCTCAGATCCGCCGGGTTGATATCGATCTCGATGTCGTCATCCACCTCCGGCGACACGAAGATGGCGGCAAATGAGGTATGCCGCCGATTGCCGGAGTCAAACGGTGATTTGCGTACCAGCCGGTGCACGCCGGTCTCGGTGCGCAGCCAACCGAAGGCATACGGACCCTCGAAATGTACGGTGGCGCTTTTGATTCCAGCCACATCTGCGGCGGATACTTCCACCAACCCCACCTTGAATCCGCGACGTTCGCCCCAGCGCAGGTACATGCGCAGCAGCATGTTGGCCCAATCCTGGGCTTCGGTACCGCCGGAGCCGGACTGCACATCCAGGAAGGCATTGTGGGAATCCATCGGGCCGGCGAACATGCGTTGGAATTCCAGGCGCGCCACCTGTTGTTCCAGCGTGCTGACCTCTTTGCCGACCTCTTCCGCGGAGACGGCATCATCCTCCTCCACGGCCATGTGCAAAAATTCGTGGGAATCGTCGAGGCCACCGGAAAGTTTGTCCAGCATGCTAACTACGTCGTCCAGCCGGGCGCGTTCCCGGCCGAGTTCCTGGGCATGTTCAGGTTTATCCCAGATTTTCGGATCTTCCAGTTCCTTGCTTACTTCCTGCAGACGTTCGAGTTTGCGCTCGTAGTCAAAGATACCCCCGTAGAGCCTGCACGCGGCCCTTCAAGTCGTTGATCTTGTTCCTGATCGGATTGATATCTTCCACGGAGTCGCATCCCAGGCTGGCAAAGTGGCTATGGTACTACAGGCGTTAAACAGGCTCGATATAATCCACCAGCAATTGCAAACGTCGCTCGCCACGGTACTCGTTTACATCTGGCCGGTAGACGATACGTACTTGTCTGCAGTTAGCCGGTAGTTGTTTTCCAGTCTCATTGAAGGCGATGGCTTCCAAGCGGAGGCCCGTTTTAGGTTCGGCTAATGCCAGCTTCAGATGACCGGTGCCCACCAGGCGCCGTTCCAGCAAATTAAACACCCCATCGAAGCACGGCTCTGGAAACCCCTGTCCCCAAGGGCCGGCTTCCCGCAACAGGCTGGCACATTCCAGCGTCATGAATGCAGGTGCCAGTTCTCCGTCCGTGTGTACGGTACCGGCAAGATCCTCCGCCGTCAGCGATTTTCGTACCTGTACATCGAAGGCTCGCGCAAACTCATGGAAGCGATCCGCTTCAAGTGTCAAGCCTGCAGCCATGGCATGGCCGCCGAATTTCTCAATCAGCCTAGGGTAACGTGTAGATATCGCTTCTAATGCATCGCGGATATGCACGCTGGGCACGGAACGGGCGGAGCCTTTTAGCTGACCGTTTTCGCCTTTGGCAAAGACGATCACCGGTCGATGCACCCGGTCCTTGATGCGCGAGGCAACCAGTCCCACCACCCCTTGGTGCCAGGCTTCATTGAACAAGCACAAGCCGAATGGCAGTGTGGAATCGTCCGCGTGCAATTGCATTCCGTCAAGTAGGTGCAGTGCATCCTCCTGCATCTGCGACTCGATCTCGCGACGTTCGTGATTGAGTTGATCAAGTTGTATCGCGAGCTGGCGTGCGCGTTCTGGATCATCCGTCAGCAGACACTCAATTCCCAGTGACATATCCGTAAGACGGCCGGCCGCATTCAGGCGGGGCGCGACTGCAAACCCAAGATCCGCCGCAGTCAGCCGAGACGCATCGCGCTTGCCGATTTCCAGCAATGCTTGGATTCCTGGTACGCCCCGACCGGCACGTATGCGCGCCAAGCCCTGCGCCACCAGCACACGGTTGTTATGATCCAGCAGCACGAGGTCAGCAACCGTGCCCAGCGCCACGATGTCCAGATATTCCGCCAAATTTGGTTCCGGGATCCCGCAGACGTCAAACCATTTCTCAGCGCGTAAATACGCGCGCAATGCCAGCAGCAAATAGAACATTACACCCACACCCGCAAGACATTTGCTGGGGAAGCCGTTCGCGGGTAGGTTAGGATTGAGGATAGCATCGGCTTGCGGAAGTTCAGCACCGGGAAGATGGTGATCGGTCACCAATACACGAATCCCAGCCGCACGCGCTGCAGCCACGCCCGCTAGACTGGAAATGCCATTATCCACGGTGATGATCAAATCCGGACTGCGCTCTTTCGCCAGCGCCACAATCTCCGGTGTCAATCCGTAGCCATATTCGAATCGGTTGGGAACCAGATAATCCACTTGCTGCGCCCCCAGTTTACGCAGCGCACGCACGCCCAGTGCGGAGCTGGTGGCGCCATCGGCATCAAAATCACCGACAATGAGAATGCGCTGCTGTGCTTTCAAGCAATCGGCCAGTAACGCAACTGCCACATCCATATTGCTGAAGCTGCGGAAATCGTGCAGCGCAGTCAAAGTATTGTTCAGCTCTGATCCGCTGCTCACTTGACGAGTCGCATAGATATGTTGCAGCAACGGATGTAACGTATCTGGAAATGCCGTGCCAGCAACCGGGACCCGATGCTCGATATGTTTCCGACTCATTTGATACCGAGCATTTTCGGCAAGTACCGACGCCGACGCCAAAACCGGCGAAGGCTCGATCGTGTAACACGATACCGTTGCCGGTTGCCTGGATAAATGATCAGTTCGTCGACTTGACCCAGTCGCAAAGCGCGAAATACTGGTGCCGCAAACTGTTCTTCCAGCAGTCGCATATCTGCTTCCTTCACAAGCTTCATACCTACGAGCATTCTTTCCGAGTCTGTTGGGAATGACAACTTGGTTGGCCAATTTATACAGTCGCTTTCAGCATAGCGTGCCAAGCCGGCAAGTGCTGGCAGATCCGTCACAACGCGCTCCGGTCCATGGATTGGTTTTCCCGGCAAACATCCTCCGCCCCACAGCCACAGGCTATTAATGGCAGGTTTACCGGCCGCTTCACGCGCCTGATTGACCGGGTGCTCAAAAAACAGCATCTGCACTTCGTTCATGAGCTGCCTGAGCCGCATTCCGTGTTCGCCGGACGGCATGAAATCAAACACCGCCTGACCTTCTACTTTAGCGGGTTCCTGCGTAATGCAATTCAACGCAGCCGGACAGCGTAGATACCAGTGCTCGGTATTTGGTGTTTCCAGACGATAGCCATCGGCTTCATACATGTGGTTGAAGGTCTCCGCCAGCCCAGCGGCTTCCACCATCTGCACCTGCATTGCCGATAGTGGCAACATCACTAACTGATCCCTGTCCGGCGCGAGATGCACTGGATCAGCGCAAAAATAAAAGCCGCTGTCTCGCTGACCGGTATCCGCCAGCCGCATGAAAGGCGCAGGAGAAAACTCCGTTACTTTCAAATTGAACATCCCTGCCTCGATTGCGCTATGGTCCGGAGCCGGTAGCGCTCTAGCGCGGACAAACAACGTTTCAAGTGCAGGCAGTACCTGACGAAGAGAATATTTTGCGCAGAGGGGAGCCAAACCCGGAACATATAACGTGATTTGCATGGGGAACGTCAAGATTACTTGTGCGCATTATGCCGCTTCCTTTACCCTTGTATCCATGAAATTCACCCAAGACGGACCCGCTGGCGATCTGAAAGCCATCCGTGCCTATGCACCTGGCCGTATCAGCATCAATGACCGCCTGCTCAGTGCAAGCTTCATCCTCACACCAACTACACTTATAGAGGACTGGCCGCCGCAGCGCTTCGAGGATCTCACGCTTGAACATCTGCAGATGGCACTGGACCTTGAACCGGAAATTTTACTGATCGGTACTGGATCGGTACTGCGGTTCCCCGAGGCACGCATCATGGCAGAGATACAACAGCGCGGCATCGGTCTGGAGGTGCTGGATACCGCCGCTGCCTGCCGCACCTACAACGTGCTGGTAAGTGAAAATCGCAGCGTGGTTGCGGCTTTATTGATGATCTAATAAGGATGACGCTCGAAGCCGCCAGCATTCATTAAACTCGTTGCAAACTAGGCATAAAACACGGGAACGGATGATTGTGCCGGCTTTTAATCAAACAGTGACTCCTCCGACAACCCTTCTGATTTTAGAAGCTTCCGCAGGCGTTTGAGGGCATCCATCTGGATCTGGCGCACTCGCTCGCGAGTAACGCCGATGGCACCACCTACTTCTTCCAGAGTGCCTTTTTCATGGCCGTTAAGGCCAAAGCGCAACTCCATCACAGCACGTTGTTTCTTGTTCAGATGCGACAACCATCGCTCCACGATGGTTTGCAGGTCGGCGCCTTGCATAATCTGCTCCGGATCGGTGTTGTTTTCATCCGGAATAGCGTCCAGCAACAGCCGGTCACCGTCCTTGCCGATGGGCGTGTCCACCGATGCGACCGGCTCATTCAAACCCAGTAAACGTTTAACATCCTCAAGTGGTTTATCCAATAAAATTGCAATTTCCTCGGGTGACGGCGTACGGTCCAGCGTTTGAGACAGCTTGCGGGCGGCGCGCAGGTAAAGGTTTAGTTCTTTGATGACATGGATGGGCAGACGGATGGTGCGGGTCTGATTCATGATGCCACGCTCGATGGTTTGGCGGATCCACCAGGTGGCGTAAGTCGAGAAACGAAATCCCAGCTCCGGATCGAATTTCTCAACCGCGTGAATCAGCCCCAAATTGCCCTCTTCTATGAGATCCAGCAGCGGCAAGCCGCGATTGATGTATTTGCGCGCGACCTTCACAACCAGGCGCAAATTGCTTTCGATCATGCGACGACGCGAGACTTCGTCACCCTGCAAAGCGCGACGACCGTAATAAACCTCTTCCTCGGCGGTAAGCAGCGGCGAATAGCCGATTTCAGAGAGATACATGCGAGTGGCATCGAGCTGTTCCTCACCAAACTGCGGCGCAGGTTCCGCAGGTTCGGGCCGGAACACCGCAGCCGCCACGCCATCCAGCAACGTATCTTCCGCCGCCTCGTCCTGCATAACGTTTTCGCTCGACGTTTCGCCTTCCCGGGGATCGGATAGCAACTCCTCTTCGGGTTCCGGAACGCCGTCGCGATTGAGTCTTGTCATATTGACCTGCGCGTCCATGGAAGTGTGCGCGTAGCTAGAACCAATCTCAAAACGCCGCAGCCGCTCTCGGGCATCCGACCACCATGGATAGCGAAAGCGCAGATTTTGCAGGAGCAAAAATCTGTCATGCCTGCCACGGCATAAGGTCTGCCTGACCAAAAACGCCGGCAGAACGGCACGTCGCATGCGATGTGCCACGGCGGCGAGGCCCGACAGTTCGTCGGGCGGGGTACACGGCAGTACATGAGGGCTCGCCGCATGCGGCGAGCTGGCGAACAGGATGTTTGCCCTGGATCACAAGCGGAGCCGGAAGATGAAGCGATGTGGTCGAGTAGACATGCAACAAAGTTATGCCCAGTGCAATAGTTTTGAGACAGGTTCTAATCTTGCCAACTGTATGACCCTATATGCAAGTTTCACTGGCGCGGCAGATAACTCAAGGGGTTCACCGGCTTGCCGTTATACCGTATCTCAAAATGCAGCAATGGATGGCCATCACGATTAAGCCCCATACTGGCGATGCGCTCACCGGCTTTCACGATATCACCTTCTTTTACCAGGAACTCATCATTGTCGGCATACGCACTCAGAAATTGTTCGCTGTTCTTGATGATGATGAGCTTGCCATAACCGATAATCGCGCTACCGGTGTACACCACTTTACCGGGAGCGGCGGCGTAAATGTCTTGGCCCTGCACCCCGGTAATATCAATGCCTTTGGAGAGTGGATCAGCCGCGTGAAACAAGCGTACCACGGCACCTTTGGCCGGCCACACCCAACGCAGAGCGCCGACTGAGGGCGTGTAATCGCTTGCAGGCACAGGAGAAGTTGATGCTGCACGCGATGGGGAAATCGGTTTGGAAGCTGGATGTGCAATGAAGCGACGGGAGGCAGCCAAATCCAGCGTCTGACCAGGCTTGATGAGGTAATCGGAACCGATGCCGTTCCAAGCGGCTACATCGTGATAATCCAGTCCGTAGCGCCAGGCAATGGAATACAGCGTATCACCCGGCCTCACCACATATTGGGACGGAATCGGTTCGGCCGTCACCGGTTGCTGAGTGATGGAGGGTTGTGTACCCGGAGGATTCCAGCTGAGTGCGCCCGCGCATCCGGACAACAGTATTGCGCAGCATGCGGTAATGCAAACTCGTGAGCTGCCGCTCACTCCAGACCCTCAACCAGCGGCACGAAACTCACCCGGTCCAGTACTTTGCGCGCATATTCATTTTCGCTCTGGCGCGTGACCAATAGAAGCTCTTGTCCGTTTTGACCACCCACCGGAATTACCATGCGTCCACCCACGGCCAGTTGTTCCAGCAACGCTGACGGGACGCCTTTCGGCGCGGCAGCCACAAGAATCCCGTCGTATGGCGCGTGCTGTTGCCAACCCCAACCTCCATCCGCATGGCGGAAACGCACGTTTCTCAGCTTGAGCTTGTTCAGGGTCTGGCGGGCACGCAACTGCAACTGCGCAAGCCGCTCAACGGTATACACGAGCCCCGTTAATCTGGCCAGAATCAATGTCTGATAGCCGCAACCGGTGCCGACTTCCAACACTTTGTCGGGGGCGCCATCCTCCAGCAGCGCCTCGGTCATGCGCGCAACGATATAGGGTTGTGAAATAGTCTGGCCGAGACCGATGGGTAGTGCCGTATCTTCATATGCGCGACTCGCCAGCGCTTCATCCACAAACAGATGCCGCGGCGAGGAGCGGATGAGATCGAGTACCGCGGCATTGCGGATGCCCTGCTCCTTGAGGCGCAGCATGAGCCGTTCGCGGGTGCGGGCAGAAGTCATGCCGATGCCGCGGGTACCAGCGGCATTCATGGCAAGGGAATACCCTGCAGCCAATGGGACAGTGGGTCGAGCGCGGTGTATTGGGTGAGATCAATCTGCAGCGGCGTCACTGATACAAAACCGCGGCGTACTGCATCAAAATCCGTACCGATTCCGGCGTCCTGCGCGGCACCCGGTGGACCCACCCAATAAATAGGACGACCGCGTGGATCGCTGGCCTTGGTGACGGGATCGGAACGGTGCCGATGACCCAGGCGCGTGGCTTCTACGCCCTTCAACTCAGGCCATGGCACATCCGGAACGTTTACATTCAATATCGTATTGGCCGGCAGCGGATTGGTCAGCAGCCGCTGCACCAGGTCGCAGGTGACGCGGGCGGCCGTGGTGTAATGGTGTGGCGTATCCGTCACCAACGACACAGCAATGGCTGGAAAACCCAGAAAGCGGCCCTCGATGGCTGCGGCGACCGTGCCGGAATACAACACGTCGTCTCCGAGATTCGCGCCGGCGTTGATGCCTGAGACCACCATATCGGGTTCCTCTGCCAGCAAGCCGGTGATGGCTAGATGTACGCAATCCGTGGGCGTACCGTCCACGCAGACCACGTCTGGCTCATCGTGGCGGACCCGCAAAGGTGCGTCCAGGGTCAGGGAATGACTGGTGCCGCTGCGGTTACGGTCCGGCGCCACCACCGTGACGCTGGCAAATCCGCGCAAAGCTTCCGCCAAACAACGCAAACCTTTGGCGTGACAGCCATCGTCATTACTGAGCAGGATTTTCACGCAATATTACACCGATGAAACAGCATGCTTAGGATACTGTAAAAATGCCTGGAAGACGCTTGATATACTGTTGCCAACATCAATACCGCCATCATGAAAAGTAATCTCGGTTTAAGCGATGAAGAAAAGCAGCAATTCCGCGATGCTGTGGCGGATACCAAGCGCTTGCCCCACAAACCTGTCCGTAGCGGCCCCAAACCGAAACCGCGCGCACGCTTTGCGCGTGCCGCAGCCGCAGATGTACTCAATGAAAGCCTCGTCGGTCTGCCGGATCCTTCCGAACCGCTACTGGGTGACGGTTTGTTCTATGCCAAGCCCGGAGTTCAAAACACAGTGATTCGCAAACTGCGCCGTGGCCACTTCAGTGTGGGTGCCAAGCTTGACCTGCACGGCCTGCGTAGCGAGGATGCGCGCGTGGCTCTGGTTGAATTTCTTCAATCTGTACGTGGCAAACGTATCCGCTGCGTACGCATCATCCATGGCAAAGGCTACCGTTCCGGTCCAAAAGGTCCGGTACTCAAGCAAAAACTCAACGGCTGGCTCAGACAGCGGGATGGAGTCATGGCCTTTTGTTCTGCGCGACCGGTAGATGGCGGTACCGGCGCGGTCTACGTACTGCTTAATGGTCGCTGATCCCTTTAATCTTTTGGAGATCACTTTATGCACATCACACTCGACATCACCCTCTTGGTTATCTGGGCCATCGTTGGCGGTCTGCTCATCTTGTTTTGGTCCAAGCTGTATGAACGGTTCCTGCCCTTGCGCTATATCGCCGGCATCGGATTGATCGTGCTGGGTGCACTCGCCTTATTCGGCGTGCATGTTCCGTTTATCAACTAAGCAACTCACGACAATAGCCCACAAAATTCATCTCGCCCGAAACGGCCAGATAAAACACGGTCCAAGAAGCGCTCACGATTTGTGCGACGCGGCATAGGCGGCAACGTCAATTATCTCCTGCACCTTCAGCTGCGCCGCTTCCGCGCGCAGCGATGTGGCCGCAATTTCAATATGCCGACTCCGGCAACGCCGGGGTTGGCGGCTTCAACCGCAACCAGCGCAACAGCAACGCCAACAGCAAGCATGAAATGACGCCGAGCACCGCATCGGCGATGAAGCTGCCCGCCACACCGTGCCAGGCATAGGCCTGGCCGTCCACCGCAACCATGTACGTGATGGGCGCAATGGCCGCTGCGGTCAGCACGGTAAACGTCGTGGCTGCCAGCGGATTGGCGCGCCCGATGGTCTCGAAGGTGATCGCGATGGAACAGGTGATAGCCAGTGACTGGAACCAGCTTTCGCCCAGGAACACCAGTGCAAAAACCGTTGGCGTGTGCGGCAGCAGCAACAGGCTCAGCGTGAACAGCCCACCCACGATGCCGATCCCGAGGTACAGCGGCCGCAGCGGTACGCGTTTCGCGAGCTGCGGCAGGAAAAGACTGGCCGAAACGCTCGCCACGGTCGAAACGCCTACGATGATGCCGACCCACTGCATCGAAGCATGGAAGTCGTTGCCGAGTCCGCCCAACACGTTGCTGAGCGTGAAGGACGCCGACGGCAGCAGGAACATCGCCAGCGCGATCAGCACTTTGCGGCGCTTGAACAACCTTGCCACCTCGCGGAAGAACTGCGCGAAACTCTCGCGCGCCAGCTTCGCATCGGGCCGCGTGACCGGAATAAACGGATAGATCGCCAACGGCAGCAATTGCAAGGCGCCCAGCAGGATCGCGGCGACGGGCAGCGACAAGTGATCGACCATTTCAATCGCGGCCACGGCGGTCAGGCCGAACGCTCCGAGGTTGCCCACCGACATCCACGCGCTGATGCGGCTCTCGTCCTCGCGCGGAATGACCGTCGAAAACCATCCACCCAGTGAATTGGTCATCAAGGCGCTCGCCAGGTTCGCAACCATCAGCACGCCCATCACCAGCACGAGGTGATCGAGATTCAGCAACGCTACCGGCGTCAGCACGGCCGCGACGATGGTACCCCCCGCCGCATAGAACCGCCGGGTGAAACGCACGTCCAGAATGGGACACACCAGGAAGCACCAAACGCTCGGCGAATAGGCCAGCGTGGTCAAAAGCGCAATCTCGCCTTCGGCGACGTGTCGTGCAGCCAGCAGTTGCGGCAAGGTGACAGCATCCACACAACTCAGCAGCCCAAACGGCGCCCACGTCATGCCCATCAGCCAGATCGGTGCGCGCCCGCGAAGTTTCATGGAGCACCGTTCCCACGCTTTGGCAACGCGCTGAGAATCGCGTCGATCACGACTTGCGGCTGGTCGAGCTGGATGTAGTGGCCGCTGTTCGGGACCAGAACCTGTTTCGCGTTTGTCGAGAGCGATAGGAGCCTGGCTTGCGTTAGTGCATGTTCGTGCTCGGCTGCCATGTGCTTCTTGTGGATGGCCGGTGGCGTTTTGGCGTTGTCGTAGTGATGATTCATCGCCGTGAGAATGACCAGCGGCCGGTCACCGAACGAGCGCCGGTGCTTGATCAGCCAGACCGTGTCGGCTGGCATGTTCTGCAACTCTGAAATGGCCGCATCGTACGGCGCCACGCGTGTGTCGGCGATGTGCAGGACGGCGGCATTGAGCCCGGGCGACCATTCCTTCATCGGCAGGCCGCGAAAAAACTGGTGCGAGCACGGCGTGTTCGGCGCGGGCACGTAGGAATGCCCGGTCATCGGGATCGGCGGCAAGGGCTGGTGGTTCGCAAGCGCATCGCGGCACTGGGTCAGCGCCTGAACCGCGGCAGGCATTTCGCGGTGGTCGGTAGTGGGCTCTTTTGCAGACGCAACATCATCGTCCGCGATGTCCACGAAGACTTCGCCATACACCTCCGGCATGTAGAGATCGGCGAACGTGCGGATGTCGTAGCCGCCGAACGAGTGCCCGACGAGCAGATATGGGCCCGGAATGTGGGCGTTGTGCAGCGCTGTGTGGAGCTCTTTCGCGATCTCGACATTCGTGCGCGGCATCGGTCCGGGCTCGCTGAAGCCGTAGTCGGCACGGTCGTAGGTGCAGGTCCGCGTGTGACGCGAAATAACGGGCTGGATCAAGACCCACGACGGCGACCAGTCTTCCCAGCCGGCGTCGAACACGACGGTGGGCGTACCCGAGCCCGTGCAATAGAAGTTGAGTTTGGTCGGTCCGGCCTTCACCAAGCGCCCTGGGTGCGCGTACATCTGGTCGCCCGCCGCCGCATGCACGGAGGCAATCGGCACGGCTGAGGCAAAAACGAGGACCAACATTGCGAGGTACTTCATGCGAAAACTCCTCATTGGAGAAGGATCAGGACTTGCGCGATGCGGCATACGCCGCGACGTCAATCATGTCTTTCAGGGTGAGACGCGAGACTTCCGCGCGCATCGGCGCGGCGTCCGGATCGGTGCGCCGACCGAGGCGGAACAGGATCAGTTCACGGACGATGTAGGTCGGCGAGCGACCCACCAATGGCGGCACGACGCCGATGCCGGGTATCGTCTGGCCTTCCAGTCTGGCGCCATGGCACGCTTCGCAAGCCGGCGCGGCGCCGGCGCCATTTGCCGCGATCACTGCGCCGCGCTCGATGCTGCGCAGAGGGACGTAGGCTATGAAACCTAAATCATCATCGCGTAGCCAGTAAAGCTTGAAGTTCGCGGGAACCTCGACGATGCGCTCGCCGATGGGTTCACGCGCCTTGCTCGAGTTCGGCACCAGCGAAAAACTGTCCCAGTAGGTCTTCGGCACGCTCGCGGTCTCAACCACCCGTGTTTGCGGCTTGAAGCGCAGTGCCGAGAAATACTTCGCGGCCTGTTGCAAATCCGCATCACTGACCCGTTGCGCTTCCTTGTCCATGTCCTGGGTGGTCGGCCAAGGGCCTTTGCCGCGCTCGCCGCTGCGAAACGCCCTGATCTGTTCCAGGATGTAGGCCTCTGGCAAACCGGCCAGCGACGCGCTCGCCGGTTCACCTTCGCCGTCCGGCAAATGGCAAAAACTGCAAGCCCAGGCCGGTTTGCGGCCGTGCGCGACGACCTCGGGCATGGGAGGATGGGCTTGCGGAAACCAGTCCGGCGTATTGAAAAGGCTCAATTGCGACAGCCGGTAGCTGCGTGTGCTGCCGGGCACCCGCAAGACTTTGTTTCCGTCATGGATCAACGCCAATACCTGGAGACCTGGCGCGGTGGACACCGGAAACGCCCACGCTTCCGCCGCGATGAAAGGCGCGTCGGTCGCCGCGGGATCGTTCTTGTGTGCAAGCGCCGCAGCACCACTCGCCATCAGCAAGCCGCACGAAGCCGCCGTGGCAACGGCGGTCCATCTGTTCAAAACCGTACGCATGTAACACCTCCCATTCGCAAGCGGATTGCC
Organism: Gammaproteobacteria bacterium; assembly: GCA_050739415.1. Classification (GTDB taxonomy): domain Bacteria; phylum Pseudomonadota; class Gammaproteobacteria; order Natronospirales; family REEB76; genus REEB76. Next base: position 26,204 of record JBOIBD010000015.1, read on the forward strand.
CGCTCGGGGCAATCGGGAAACAAATGCAATCCGGGCGATTTGCCCAGTCACCCCGGACACCTGCCGGTTCGGCTTATTTGCCGGCGATGTAACTCAGCTCCGCGTTGTATTTGTCGAAGTGATCGGACACATTCGCGATCGCATCGTCGAGTGATTTACGGATGGTGTCCACCTCGGTTTTCCCGTAAGCGTTCGCGACCATCTTCCACAGCGCAGGCTTGGGTTCGGCGCCGACGTCGGCCCAATTCTGGCCGCCGATCGCGAGCTGATAGTCCGGCGCACCCTCGCCGCCGCCCTCGATAGCCACTGCGTCCCAGTAATACGGCCACTTCGTCTTGGCGGCTGCCGCCGCAATCTTCTTGACGGCGTCGGAGAAGGCGGCATTTGCAGTAGGCCCGGGCTTCAGCGTGTAGTTGAAGACGTGCAGAAACGGCGGCGGTGCCTGATTCTTTCCGCCGGCAGGCAGGTGGCTCATCTCCGGTTCCTCCACCTTGACCGCACTGCTCTCGCTTTTGAGATGCGGATTGACTCGCGCGTTGAAAGTCGCCTTGCAGGGCGCGGATTCACTACCCAGTTCGTCCCGCTCGGCCCAGGTCATGGGTTCGCGGTAGTACGAGATCTTGTAGGTGTTGCGGCCGGTTTCATGGGCGATGGCATAGTCGTTGAACTTGACGCCGTGCTCGCGCAGACACCGGCTGTAAGCCTTGATGCCTGCCACGTACGCTTGCATCTCGGTAGGCGCGATGGTGTCGGTGTAGTCAATGGTGACCAGGGTCTTGCCGGCATTCGCTGCCTGTGCGGAGGCAATCGGTGCGGCGAACGCTAAAACGAGTGCCAGCGTGAATACCCTGATTTTGCTTGTCATCCCGGAATTGCGCAGCGATATCCGGGATCCAGAGTCTTTGGAGAGCAGCCTGTCACAGCAAAGGCACTGGATCCCCGCTTTTGCGGGAATGACGCAATTGACGATCGATCCGATCAGCCCGGTTGCAATGCGCTTCATGGAAGGTTCCTCACTGCGAAGGAATCAAGGTTTGCGCGACGCGGCATACGCCGCCACGTCGATCATCTCGGGCACGGTCAAGTGCGAGGTTTCCAGCCGCATTGGCGCGGCTCCGGGATTGGTGCGTTTGCCGAGACGGAACAGGATCAGTTCGTGCGCGATGTAGGTCGGCGAAC
>JBOIBD010000016.1:0-25097 GCA_050739415.1 Gammaproteobacteria bacterium
ATCCGTGCCGGCCGCCCGACGCTCATCGCCGCGCCCACCGGTTCCGGCAAGACTTTGGCGGCGTTTCTCGCTGCCATCGACGCGCTGATGTGCGAAGGACTGGAACACGGCCTCAAGGACGAGTGCCAGGTGCTGTATGTCTCGCCGCTCAAGGCTCTGTCCAACGACATCCAGAAGAATCTGCAGGCGCCACTGGAAGGTATCCGCAACCAGTTGTTGGAATCGGGCCTGCCGGATGTGGATATCCGCGCCATGGTGCGCACCGGCGACACGCCGCAGAGTGAGCGCGAGCGTATGCGCCGCACACCGCCGCATATCCTGGTGACCACACCGGAATCCCTGTACATCCTGCTGACTTCGGATTCAGGCCGCAAAATTCTTTCCAGCGTGCGTACCGTGATAGTGGACGAGATCCACGCACTGGCTGGCAACAAGCGCGGCGCGCACCTGGCGCTCTCACTGGAGCGTCTGTCGTCGCTGACACCGAAGCCTGCGGTGCGCATCGGTCTGTCGGCTACCCAGAAACCGATCGAAGAGATAGCGCGCTTCCTCACCGGCGCGGATCGCGGCTGCACCATCATCGACACCGGCCACGTACGCGAGCGCCGGCTGCATCTGGAGTTGCCGCGTTCGCCGCTGGCGCCGGTGATAGCCAACGAAGTGTGGTCGGAAATCTACGACCGTCTGGCGGAATTGATCCACGCGCACCGCACTACGCTGATTTTCGTCAACAACCGCCGGCTGGCGGAGCGCGCGGCGCGGCATCTAGCGGAGCGTATCGGCGAACAACAGGTGACCGCCCATCATGGCAGCCTGGCGCGCGCCCATCGTCTGGATGCAGAACAGCGCCTCAAGCGCGGCGAACTGAAAGCACTGGTGGCCACGGCCTCGCTGGAATTGGGTATCGACATCGGCGACGTGGATTTGGTGTGTCAGTTGGGTTCACCCCATAGTATCAGTGCGTTTTTGCAGCGCGTCGGCCGTTCCGGCCATGCTTTAGGTGCGCTTCCGGAAGGACGCCTGTTCCCGCTGTCGCGCGACGACCTGGTGGAATGCACGGCGCTGCTGGATTGCGTACGCCGCGGCGAACTCGACGCTCTGCATGTGCCGCACGCGCCGTTGGACGTGTTGGCCCAGCAGATAGTAGCCGAGGTCGCGTGCCGTGAATGGGAAGAAGCGGAGCTGTTTGCGTTATTCAGCGGTGCTTGGCCGTACCGCGATCTGACACGCGAGGATTACACCGAAGTAGTGCGCATGCTCGCGGAGGGCTTCTCGACGCGGCGCGGACGGCGCAGTGCCTACCTACATCGCGACGCCGTCAACGGCAAGCTGCGCGGCCGGCGCGGCGCCAAACTTATCGCCGTCACCAACGGTGGTGCGATCCCTGACCAGTTCGATTACGAAGTGATGCTGATGCCCGCGGGCCTGCGTATTGGTTCGCTCAATGAGGACTTTGCCTTCGAAAGCATCCCCGGCGACATCTTCCAGTTGGGCAACACCAGCTATCGCATGCTCAAGATCGAGCAAGGCCGGGTGCTGGTGGAGGATGCCAAAGGCGCTCCGCCCAACATCCCCTTCTGGATCGGCGAAGCGCCAGCGCGCACGGCGGAACTTTCCACTGCAGTATCGCGTTTGCGCGCGAATGCCGATGCTCTACTAACCCCCCCTCTCCACCCGTATGCGGGGGGAGAGGGCTCATCGCGAAGCGATGAGCGGGCTGCCACGGACGGCAGCCCCGGACTTTCAGGCGAAGCAGGATTGCGCAGCTTGAAAGAGGGTGAGGGGGGTATATCTGAGCAGCAGGCGATGCTGGAACAATGGTTTCGTAATGAATTGCGTTTGGAGCCTGCCGCCGCACAGCAGATTGCTGAATATTTTGCTACCGTGCACGCAGCGCTTTCAGTTTTGCCGACCCAGGACACAGTGGTGTTTGAACGTTTCTTCGACGAGGCCGGTGACCAGCATTTCGTGATCCATTCGCCGTTCGGCGCGCGCCTCAACCGCGCCTGGGGCCTAGCCCTGAGGAAACGCTTCTGCCGCAAATTCAATTTCGAATTACAGGCGGCAGCCCTGGAAGACACTATCGTGCTGTCGCTGGGTCCGACCCACAGTTTCCCGTTGGAGGAGCCGGCGCGCTATCTGAATCCAGCCACCGCTCTCGAAGTGCTGACCCAGGCAGCGTTGGCGGCACCGATGTTTGGCACACGCTGGCGCTGGGTCACCACCACTGCGCTGGCGGTGTGCCGCAACCGCAACGGCCGGCGTACACCGGCGGCGTTCCAGCGCGCCGATGCCCAGGATCTGGTGGCGGTGGTGTTCCCGGATCAATTGGCCTGCGCCGAGAATCTTACGGGCGCTATCGAAGTTCCGGATCATCCTTTGGTGCGACAAACCTTGCATGATTGTTTGCATGAAGTCATGGACGCGGACGGGTTTTTGAAACTCCTGGAGCGGCTACAAGATGGCACCTTGAAAGTAGTAGCGCGGGATCTGGCCGCGCCTTCGCCGTTGTCCCAGGAAATCCTGTCGGCGCGTCCCTATGCATTTCTGGACGATGCGCCTGCGGAAGAGCGGCGTACGCTGGCGGTGCAAGCGCGTGGCGTATTGAACCTCGAGGAAGCCGGTTCATTATCAGAACTTGATCCCGAAGCCATTGCCCGGGTGCGTGCAGAAGTCTGGCCTGGGGCGCGCGATGCGGACGAGTTGCACGATGCACTGACAGTGCTCGGATTCATGACTGAACAGGAGGGCAGCAGTAATTCTGCTTGGTCGTCTCTATTGGATGAACTGATTGCAACCAAACGTGCTACACGCCTGAGGTTGAACAATTCATTCGTCACCCCTGCAGAAGCCGGGGTCCAGGATTTGAAAACACCGGCATCTGCTGCCAGGGTAGGAGCGGCCGGCGGATCACCGGTCCGCGCCGCGATTGATTTGAATCGTGGCGGAGACCGTCACTCCTACACAATTCTATGGGCCGCCGCCGAAAGGCTGGGAGAACTGCTGGCAGTGTTTCCGGATGCGGTGCTCGATCCGTGCATTGAAGCGGTCGTGGAGTCCGGTGTTGAGCCACTGACACGCTCAGCGGCGCTCACGGAATTATTGCGCAGCCGGCTGGAAGCCTCCGGTCCGGTCACTACCCAGCAGCTGGCGGATTTGCTGGGACTCACGGTCTCCGAGATCGAGCCCGCCTTGCTGGCGCTGGAAGCGGAAGGCGCGGTGATGCGCGGCCATTACCAGTCTCATGCCGTGGAAACCGAATGGTGCGAACGACGCCTGCTAGCGCGCATCCACCGTTACACACTCAAACGTCTGCGCAGCGAGATCGAGCCGGTGGCGCCGGCTGACTATCTGCGCTTCCTGTTCGAATGGCATGGGGTCGGTGCCGAGCGCAGCGATGGCGCTGCGGCCCTGGCCGCCGTGCTCGAACAACTGGAAGGCTTCTCGGCCCCAGCGGCGGCCTGGGAGAGCGATATCCTGCCGGCGCGCATCACCGATTATGCAGGCTACCTGTTAGATCAGGTGTGTGCCGGTGGTGCGGTAGCCTGGATGCGTTTGCTGCCACCGCGTAACGGTGATGATGAGCGCCATGCTGGTCCGGTACGCGGCACGCCTGTCGCATTTGTGGCGCGCGATGCCCTACAACATTGGCGCGCACTCGCGGATATGCCGGACCCAGCGGCCATCAAGCTTTCACATCCTGCGCGCAGTGTGTATGACGCACTGAAACAACACGGTGCACTATTTCTGACAGATCTCATGGGCCTTACCGGCTTGTTGCGGACCCAAGTAGAAACCGCACTCGGCGAGCTGACTGCCTGGGGCCTGGCGGCGTCCGATACTTTCTCCGGTTTGCGCGCACTCATAACACCGGCTAGCAAACGCACCACTCATGCCCGGGGCGCACGTTATCGGCCACGTCATGCAGACAGCTACGGCGCGAGCCAAGCCGGGCGTTGGTCGCTGACCTCGCAGCGCATCATCGCCGGTGATGTGAATATGAATAGCGAAGCCCTGACGCATCTTGCTCAAGTGTTACTGCGCCGCTATGGCGTGGTGTTCCGTAAAGTATTGGAACGTGAGAGTGGGCTGCCGCCCTGGCGCGAGCTACTCTATATATATAGAAGACTCGAAGCCCGCGGCGAGCTGCGTGGCGGTCGTTTCGTGGATGGCTTTGCCGGCGAACAGTTCGCGCTGCCGGAGGCGGTAGGGGCGCTACGAGAAGCGCGCCGCCGGGAGAAAACCCGCGAGCTGGTATCGGTATCGGCCGCCGATGTCCTGAACCTGGTGGGCATCGTTACGCCCGGCGCACGTGTGCCGATACAGGGCGAGAACCGCGTGCTGTACCGGGACGGCGTGCCGGTAGCGGTGCAAGTGGCGGAGGAAATCAGATTCCTGGAACAGGTCACAGCCGAATCGGAATGGGAACTGCGCAACCGGCTGCTGCGCAAGCAGTTTCCACCTGTATCCGGAGCTATCCAGTAAGTAGTGGATGCACTTTCGTTCTGAACAGTTGAACCGTGGGTCGGTTATGCGGCGCATTTCGGCCCTGAACTGTTTGTAGCGCGCGTCCGGTTTCGTGGATGCTGGTAACCATCGCATGCTTGTCGTGTGGAGTCTCCGCCTATATCTTTTTTCCCAATAGCCACTGTTTCGTCTGGTGGATTCGACTCTAAGGGATGTTAATAAAGCCGGTGCCGGAACAGCCAACCGGCTAGCGCCAAGCTGAGCACGCCGATGATCGCCATGGGCCAGAACTGATTCAGCAATACATTGAATGAAGCGCCTTCCAGAAATACGCCCTGTACAATAACCAGAAAATACCGAAGTGGGTTTGCCAGGGTCAGCCACTGCATGGGCTCAGGCATATTGGCGATGGGAGTAGCAAAGCCCGACAAGATCACGGCTGGCGTCATAAACATGAAGCTGCCAAGAAAAGACTGCTGCAGCGTAGTGCACAGAGAGGAAATCATGAGCCCGATGCCCACTACCGACAACAGGAACAGCAGCAGTCCCGCGTACAGCACCAGCAGATTGCCCAATAGGGGCACTCGAAACCACAATACTGCCATCAAAATGATGAAGGTGGCTTCAGCCACACCGATGAGCATGCCGGGTAGCGACTTGCCCAGCAGGATCTCCAGGGGAGTCATGGGTGTGATCAGCAGTTGATCAAAGGTCCCCTGTTCGCGTTCCATCGCCACCGACAATGAGCTTACCGCCATCGTTATTATCAACACGATCAGGCCGGCAAGACCAGGCACGAAATACCAGCGGCTCTCCAGATTGGGATTGAACCATGCACGGGCCTCGATGTTAGTGGGTGGACCCCTCCTGCCATGACTTTGCGACCACTCGTTATTGAACTGATTGACAATAGTCCGGGTGTATCCCAGCGCGATCAGCGCGGTGTTGGAGTTGCGTCCGTCGATAATGACTTGCACCGGTGCCGGTTGGCCCAGAGTCAGATCGCGGCTGAAGGTGGCTCCCACATGGATGACCATGAGCACATCCCGGTCGGTAATCAGGGGCCGGATATCCTGCTGCCTGTGGATCTTCGCTATCAGGTGAAAGTGGGGTGAACCGGAAAAGGCTGACAGCAATTCACGCGCAGCCGCGCCATGATCTTCTGAATACACTGCATACTTTACGTTGTTCAGATCGAAGGTGGCGGCATAACCCAACAACAGCAACTGGACGATCGGCAGACCGATGACCACAAAGCGACTGCGAGGATCACGCAGTATGCTGAGCAACTCCTTGATGGTCAGGGCAAAAACCCGTTGCCACATATCGTTTACTCGAGATGCTTGTGCGAGCGGCGGTGCGCAAGCATCAGGAATACAATCGCCATGAGCACCAGCGCCAGTGCATTGGGTAAGATGATTGTCCAGACATTACCGGCCAGGAACACAGTCTGCAGGATAGATACAAAATAGCGTGCGGCAATCACATAGGTCACTGCCTGTACGACCGGCGGCATGCTGCCGATGTCAAAGATAAATCCGGACAGTAGAAACGCCGGCAGGAAGGTGACTACCATGGTGGCTTGACTGGCCAAAAACTGGCTGCGTGTGGTCATGGAGATCAACAGGCCCATCCCGAGTGCGGCTAGCAGGAACAATGCAGCACACAGGAACAACAGCAGAATCGAACCTTGCAAAGGGACATCGAAGAGCCACAACGCCATAGCCACCGAGAGCGCCATGCCACCCATACCCAGGACGAAGTAGGGCACCAGTTTGCCGATCAGTATCTCCCGCATGGTAACCGGCGTGACCATGAGTGCTTCCATGGTGCCCTGCTCCCATTCGCGCGCCACCACCAACGCAGTGAGCATGGCGCCAATCAAAGTCATGATGACGGCGATGAGTCCGGGTACCAGATAATCCTTGCTGCGCACTGCACTGTTGAACCAGATGCGCTCGTCCAGTGATACAGGCGCCGTCAAAGGATGCCCCTCGCGCTCGGCCTGCTGTGTCAGCCAGGTGCTCCAAATGCCGCTGACATAGCCTTCGATCAGCCGTGCGTTATTGGCATTTACTCCATTAACCAGCAACTGAATCGGGGCCACAGGGCCGCGATATACAAGGCTTGAGAAATCACCGCGCAGCCTGACAATGCCATCCACCTGTCCGCCCATAAGCGCATGTACGGCAGTTTGCATGTCCGCGAACTGGCGTGGATCAAAATAATCCGATGCACTGAATGCAGCGGTGAAGCTCGCAGTCTCGGTACTGGGTTGTTCCACGACGATTGCCAGAGGCACATGTTTGGCATCGAGAGAGACGCCATAACCAAACGTCAGTAGCAACACCACAGGCATCACCAGGGCAATGGCGATGCTGCTGGGATCACGGATGATCTGCAGGAATTCCTTGCGCAACAAGCCGCGCAACCGCATGCCGCTACCACCACGTCTGGGCAGCGCCGAGTTCATGAAGCTTGCCGCATGGAGGCATGAGCCTCGCTGAGTGCGATGAATGCATCCTCCATACTGGGCTGTGGATGACCGGGCGTGATGGCCGCTGCCTTGATGTCCTCCGGGGTACCGAGTTTCAACAATTCGCCACCGGCCATGATCGCCAGCCGGTCACAATTTTCTACTTCTTCCATGAAGTGTGTAGTGACTAGGACTGTGACTCCAAACTCTGATAATGCGGCGATAATCTGCCAGAATTCCCGGCGTGCCAGCGGATCCACACCGGAGGTCGGCTCGTCCAGAAACAGGATTTGCGGTCCATGCATCAAGGCTGCCGCAAGGGCCAGACGCTGTTTGAACCCCAGCGACAGCCTGCCGGCATTATCGTTGGCGTAGGGGGAAAGTTCGAATTTATTAAGCGCCCAGGTGACACGCGCACTGCGGGATTTCCCCGTCAGGCTATAGGCGCTGGCGAAGAATTCAAGGTTCTGGCGGACCGTTAGTTCTCCATAAAGGGAGAATTTTTGCGGCATGTAGCCGATGTGAGCACGTGCCTTTGCAGACGCATGCCGCAGATCCACGCCGGCAACCCGCAGTCGGCCGTCACTGGGCGGCAGCAGACCACACAACATGCGGAAGGTAGTCGTTTTGCCCGCACCGTTGGCGCCGAGTAAACCGAACACTTCTCCGGCCTGCACGGAAAAACTCAGATTCCTTACTGCATAGAACGCGCCAAAACGGCGCGTCAAGGCATGCACTTCGATGACCGGTAGCTTGGGGTGCGCCACGTAAGTGTGGGTCATGCTGCCGATATCAACGGAAGATTTGGCGGAAAGCCGCGCATGTATGCGTGCAATAAAACCTTCTTCGAAACTTGGTTCCACTGGCTCGATGCTTGCCAGCTTTGAACTAATGAGGAGATCCGAGATTACCGGTACTACGGATCTGTGCATGACGACTCGTATGGTTTCACCCTGGATGATTGCATCCATGACGCCCGGAATCCGGATAAGACGTTGCTGCAACAATCGCTTATTAATGTGCGTCGCTCGCACACTAAATGCCTGCCCGCGCAAAACTTCGGCAAAATCCGCAAACTTGGCCGGGGGCCCCTGACCCAACACCTGTCCATCATTTATAAGGATGACTTGGTTGCAGCGTTCAGCTTCATCGAAGTAGGTAGTGGTCAACAGCACACTCATGCCCTGGTCGCGAACCAGCCGGTAGACGATGGACCACAACTCACGGCGCGATACCGGGTCCACGCCCACCGTCGGTTCATCCAGTAGTAGCAAACGCGGCGGCCGCACCAGCGTGCAGGCCAGCCCCAATTTTTGTTTCATGCCGCCTGACAGACGCCCGGCACGACGGCGTGTAAAGGGCGCGAGCCCGGTCATGGCTAAGAGTTCGTGATAGCGTGAGGCGCGTGCTGCGACTGGAATTCCCTGCAGGTCGGAATACAGATCCAGGTTTTCTTGCACGGTCAAATCCTGGTAGAGACCGAAACGTTGCGGCATATAGCCGACGTTGGCCTGCACCGCCAGGGATTCACGCGTCGCGTCCATGTCGAAAACCGTAATGCGTCCGCTGTCGGGTATCAGCAGACCGGCGATGAGCCGCATGAGGGTAGTCTTGCCTGCGGCATCCGGACCAATCAAGCCATATACCTGGGCACTGCGAACCGTAAAACTTACATCGCTCAGCGCCTGAATCGTGCGTCCGCCTGAAACGAACGATTTGCTGATATTGGCGACGTCAAGCAGCACGTCGGATGTTGAGTACGGCTGCACTTTTGCAGTCATGATGCTGGCTGGCAGTCCCGGCTTTCCATGGTCTGTGCGCGGCTATGCAGTAACACGTTCACTGTCACTGGCATCCCGAGGCGTAACTGGTTTTCCGGATTGCACACATACACACGCACTTGGTACACAAGACTGGAGCGTAGCTCGGTGGTTTCCACGGATTGCGGCGTGAATTCGGCGCTCGGTGAGATGTATCCGACCCAGCCAGGATATTTCTTACCCGGATAACTGTCGCTGCTTATCTGTGCCTGCATGCCGGTGTGTATGCGACCGAGATCGGATTCCCCCACGTAAGCACGTATCCAGACTGGATTGGAGAGCGCCAGGGTATACACCGGCAGCTGTGGCGATGCCATGTCACCGGCCTCCAGGATACGCGTCTGGATTACGCCGTTATCCGGCGCATACAGCGACGCGTCTGCCAGATTTATTTCTGCGAGTTTGAGGGCCGCAATGAGTGAGTCAAGAGTAGCTTGAGCCGCGGCCACATCTTCCTTGCGAGGACCCGCGATAGCCAATGACAATGCCTGTTGCGTCGCATTTAGCTGTGCGGATGCCACATCGTATTGCGCTTTAGCGTTGTCGAGCTCGGCTTTGCTGATGGCATCCCGTGCTGCCAGATTCTGGCTACGCTTAAACTGCAGCTGAGAATAGTCCAACTGTGCTTGGGCCGCGGACACGTCCGCACGAGCTTTGCGGATATCTTCGGGGCGGGATCCTGCGTGCATGCGTGCCACGATCTGTTGTTGCGCTGTAACCTGGGCTTTGGCATCCGCGACCGACTGTTGCAGGCGGTCGGTGTCCAGTTGTGCCAACAGCTCGCCCTTGTGAACTTGTTGGCCCTCGACCGCCTTCATCTGGGTAATGCGGCCGCTGTCATTGAATGCCAAATCGACTTGGCGGATATCTACATTGCCGTAGAGAATCAGGCCTGATGGACTAACTTGGTGTTCGCGATAGAACCACAATCCCGTCCAAATCAGAATAAGAACCACGCCAATCGCGGCGGCAAAGAACAGGAGTTTGTCTAGGCTCTTTAAACTCATTCCATAATTTCCTGTTTAGTCTTCGATTGGGAATTCATAAATTTTTCGCCTTTAGGCGGTAATTTTGTTTCCTGTTTCTTGCCCTCATCGTGGAGCGGAGCGAGGGGATAATGGTCAGCCGACCGTAGGACCGACCGATCCGGATTTAGCTGTTGGAGCATTCATGGTATTTTGCAGTCCTGCAGTAGTAGCAACGATTGCCGATAAATTTCATGAATAATTTCGGACCCAAGCGTCTCGACAATCTTCCTGACAAACTATCACGATAAATTATCCTTGGCACCTTCTCCCCGTGATTCTTGATTGATGTCAAGCCACTTTCGCCCTGTGTGGGGGCCGCAGGAGAAATGGAAGCCGCGGCTTTCATTGCGGCATGTTTTGAGGCTCGAGATTTCGCAGTTCATGGACACTCAAGCGAGTGGAGCGACTTGATGGTACTTTACCTTGACCAATGCGGCCCATGAACACCAGTTCGTCAAGGGTCGGTTCGCCGATCACCTTGCACAGCCGTTGGCGTACACGACGGGCGGCGGGCATGGCGTGTGGTGCCTGGCTGAAAGGCACGTTATCTCGTGCGTAATTGGAAAAGAATGCCGGGGTGATCTCGGGTTGCAGTTGCAGTCCCAGCGATGCGGCCGTGAGCCAGAATCGCTGGATAGCCGCTCCGCCCGTCAGGAAGTCATCGATTGTTTCTGGTTGCTTCTTTGCGGTAATTACAAAATGCGCCGCGCAGCGCAGACCGGGCAGGAAATCCAGCTGCAGCCGGGGGAGCCAAGTGCCGCCCGCGAAACGGTTGAGCATGTTCACACGGCCCCAGCTTTTCATGGCCCAACGCATCAACATCAAGCCCATCGGGTCAAGGCCGAGAGCTTGGTCAGGGATACGGTCCGGGCTGTAGCGACTGTGCCACTGAATCACGTTTTGATGAACTTGATAAGCCTCGGGAATGGTGAGCCTGATCTTACCGCTGGCGCTGAGAAGCCGAGCCAGTTTGAAGCGCATTCCTCTACCGGCAAACCATTGGACGCTGTGGTCCGGGCCGACAGCGTCATCAAGCTGAGCAATCTGGTATTCGGTCAGCCGCCGGCGTTTCATGGCCCGCCGTTGGGTGACACGCGAGGAAATCCATTTCAGGAGCGGGTCCGTGGTGATGTTGGGGTTCTGCGTGAGCTTGACGTCAAAGACCAGGCGCTGGTCTGGGGCATCGGTACGTCTGGTGATGGCGGCTTGCATGGATGAACCCGTGGCGGCGATACGCACGGTTTCCAACAAAATGCCCAAGGCAAGCTGGTTACCTCGGCCTTGCAGGTCGTACACGCCAAGTTCGCTCGTGTCCGAGCCACGGATAACAAAGTGGTCATCAGCGAGGACTTCAAAGCGCCAAGGCTGCGCGTTGTCACCACTGGGCGCCCATCGTGCCAAGTGGAGAATCTGCTGAATGACGTCGGAAACAGGCGGGTCGTTTTTAGCTGGCGGTGAAGCGGGGGTGGCCGCAAGCATGCGCTTTATTTGTTTGCGTGCGATGGTGAGGGTGAGCTTCTGGAGCGGGTTGTGCATTCCGCCGAGTCGCCAGGTGCGAACGATGCGATTATTCAGGGCGTCGAATTGCACGCCGTGCGGCGCCGCCAGGACTCGACCTCGCTTGAGCATGATCTTGAGCGACTCGGTGGCCGCCACACCTGCGGCCAACTCGATGGCCATGGGCACAGAAGGCCCGCGATGCTCCGCCAGGTTGATTGTCGAAGGGTCGACGATGTGGTTGCGGTGGAGTCCGCGGGGGGCGAGTCCGATGAGGAATCGCAGGTACTGCTCTTCGAGCGGCTGACCTTTCAAGCAAAAGTATTGCTCGAAACTTGATCCGCCACGATGACTGGTTGAAGGCGGAATGAAGTTGAGCAGAGCCACGCTCATGCCCAGGGGGGCGACGGTTACCGCGGGTATTTTCTTTTCCCAGCAGGCAGCAAACACAGCCTTGCGGATGTCCACCGCGAAAAAGTCCAGACCGTCGATGTAAACATCCACGCCGTCGAGAAACGCGTCGAGATTTTCCAGGGTCACGCCCTGGTCGAAAGTCTTGATCTGAAGCGTCGGATTGATGTCCCTGGCCATCGCGGCCATCATCTGCACTTTGGATTTGCCCAGGTGACTGACGGTGGCTCCGGCCTGTCGATTGAAGTTGACGATATCGAAGTTATCGAAATCAGCAATATGAAACTGGCCGACGCCCAATCGCGTATGGGTCAAAAGATGACAGCCACCCACGCCGCCCATGCCTGCAATCGCTACACGACAGCTATGCAAAATGACCTGCTCTTCACGGGTCATCAGACCGATGGAGCGTGAAAAGGCATCCGAATAACCAAATGTTAGAGGAGACAGATTTGAGACTTGATACAAATCAGTAGGAGAGCGGCGAGAAGCTGCCTCAGCGACAGTCGAGTCATCCGCAGCAGACAATGGCTTATGGCTGTGTGCCGGCCGCTGGTTGTTCCTCTGGTCCAAAACATCCTCCGTTGAGGCGCGGCTGATTATTGCATTGCCATTTAGACCGCATCCGCTATGTAACCACAGGATTTCTCGTCTTTGGTGGCATCGCTGAGGTAACGTCCGATGGCGGATCGGGACAGGTCTATTTTGCTAAAATCAAAGCGTTGATCGAACAAACTTTTCTCAACCGGGTGTTCTTTGATGTAACGCAAAAGTCTTGGCAGCTTCTCACGCTGAATACAGGATCTGTCCCAGAATAGCGGCACCACGGGCCGATTGTTGACCCTGGGGTAGGAACGTATCGGTCCGATGACTTCAAAACTCATCATCCGCACGTAGAAGTCAGCGTGATGCGGGTGGACCCCGATGACCGCATCCACCTGGGAGTGCAAGGCGCAGTAGACGGCAAGACGCATCGTGTCAAAAGAATAGTCTTGGGCTTTACCGACCTCGGCGCGGTCATCTGCCAGAAGGCCGACTTCTATCAAGCGACGGTTCTGGCTGCGCAGGTCGTCCAGAAGTCGAGGATAAACTTCATCTAGAGGCAGGCCACGCGGACCATCGGGGATCGCAGTGAGGGTGGTGTAGATCCGGCTCGAGGTTCGGCCGAAGATCACCGTCGTATCCGGGTTGAAGGCCTGAGGCGCGGTGTGAATGAGGTGCGGATTTGTATCAATCAGGCCCTCGCGGATGTAACACTTGTAAACTAAATGCCAGCACTCCAAGACTTCCTGGTAGGTGCGGGCTATATCAAACGGAGTTTGGGGCACGTCTGCCACAATATGAAGTGGGCCGAGGTCTTTGGGCAGCGAATCGCCGTTCATGACCTGACCTCGCCATTCATATCTGCCTTAGCAACCAAGGTTGAGATGTTCATTGCGCCGGCCTTAGCGTTGCCATCCTGTATCTGGCACCGTACATTGGTGTCGTAGTTAGTGTCAGCGCTGCGTGCCATTTGAAAATTGACGGCCACGGATGGGTGCCAGCAAGTATGGAGCTGGCATCCTGAATTGTAAAAGCTGTCGGCGCCACTTCGATGGCCAGAGTAAATGTGAAGCTGAACAGAGCTACTAATACTCATTGCGCAACCTGTAGCTGTATAGGTTTACGAAACACTACGATCGTAAACGTGTACGACGAGTGGGTTAAAGTGTGCATTGAGAATCCCCAAATACAGGTTTATTACACCACAGGCGAAAACAGTGGGGAATGAGGGCGTCTCTCATCGCCAGCCCCAGTGTGCTCTATGTTAGTTCTTAAAATGGATTGTACCATTATTATGGTAAATGCTCGATCTGGCTTTGATGGGTCTGACAAATGGATGATTTTTGGCGATAGGCGGCAACACAGCTAGTCTTACGGCCCCTGCTATGGACGCCGCATGCAGAACGGCCGAGAGATTTGATGTGTCTAGGGTGTAGACGGAGCTACGTCACACCCTGTGCCGGGAGGAATGTAGCGGCAGCCGTATTAAGACGGTATTTCACTCATACAGCCGGCTCCTTCGCGGGTTCGCTGTGCTCATCTTCCTCGAACAAGTGTCGTAGTTCGGCGGCCGCTTCCTTGGTCGTCTGGATGTATTTTGTCTCGTCGCGGAATACCGCGTACTGACGTCGCAGCAATTCTTCGTCGTAGCGCTGGAATTTTTCCAGTAGCGCACGGGTTTCGTGTGCGGGCCGTCCCAGTCCCTCCAGTACCGCTTCGGTGAGCTTCAGGCTGGAATACAGCGTCTCGCGGATGATGGTTTTGACACCCAATTCCGTCAGCAGGTGCGCGTGATGGCGATTGCGGGCGCGCGCGTAAATCGGTACTTGCGAAAAGTGCTTGCGCACCATCTCGGCGGTGCGCACCGAAGCGCTCACGTCGTCGATGGCAAGCACGAAGACCTTGGCGTGTTCCACGTGCGCGGCGCGCAGCATATCCAACCGCGAGGCATCGCCGTAATACACCTTGTTACCGTATCGGCGTAGGTCGTCCACGTCTTCGAGGTTCGCATCCAATGCCGTGAAGGTAATTTGTTTCAGGCGTAGCACGCGGCCCACGATCTGTCCGAAGCGGCCGAAGCCCGCGATCACTACCGGATTGCCAGGTTCGTCAATGCGATCGAACTCGGGTGGTGCGTGTTCTTCCTGGAAACGCTGGATGACTTTCTCGTTGAACAACACCAGGAATGGTGTCGCCGCCATGGACAGGGTCACGGCAAGATTGAGTATGTCCACCAGCGACTGGCTGAAGATGTGATAGCCCGCGGCGCTGTTGAAAATCACGAAGGCGAACTCACCGCCGAGCGAAAGATCGAAGGCCAGGTTGCGCGGCGCCGCGTCTGGCAGTTTGTAGAGCTTGCCCATGCCATACAGCACCGCACCCTTGAGCGCCAGCATGCCCGCCACCACACCGATCACGATGAGCGGGATTTTTACCAGCAAGCCGAGATTTACCGACATCCCCACTGCCAGAAAGAACAAGCCCAGCAACAGGCCCTTGAAGGGTTCCAGGTCGGCTTCCAGTTCGTGCCGGTAGCTGGAATCCGCCAGCAGCACTCCGGCGATGAAGGCTCCCAGGCCCATGGACAAACCGATACTGTTGGCAATCAGGCCTGCGCCGATGACGATGAGCAGCGCCGTGGCCGTGAAGATCTCGGGGCTGCCGAACTGCAAGACGAAACGGAACAGTGGCCGTAGCACATAACGTCCGCCGGTCACCAACGCCCCCATTACCACGACGATGACGATAACGGAGTACACGAAATGCATGTTATGCAGCGATGCCCCGCCATGGAATACGCGCAGCAGCGCCAGCACCGGGATGGCGGCGATATCCTGGAACAGCAGAATGCCAAACGCCGCGCGGCCGTGGTGATCCGTGAGCTGCTTCTTCTCCGCCAGCATTTGCAGGACAAAAGCGGTGGAGGAGAGCGACAGGCCGAAACCCGCCACCAGCGCCGGTATCCAGCCGAGACCGAGTGCGTGTGCGCCCAGCGTCAACAACACGGTGCTCACGCCCACCTGCACCGCGCCCATGCCGAACACCGTGCGCCGCAACGCCCACAAACGCGAGGGTTGCAGTTCCAGGCCGATGATGAACAGCAGCAGCACCACGCCGATCTCGGAGAAATTGAGGATTGCGTCTACCCCGGTAATCAATCTGAGACACCAGGGCCCGATGACCACACCGGCGATGAGATAGCCCAGTACCGAGCCGAAACCGGATTTGCGCGACAAGGGCACAGCGATGCAGGCAGCGACCAGGAACACGACGACTTGCGGCAGGAAATTCATGGCGGTCTCCGGGCGTGAAGGCGGCCTAGCTTAGCAAGCACCGCGTCAATATGTAGGGCGGGATTCCTATCCCGCCATGCGTGAGTCGGCAAGGGATTGCTGACCTACATAAAGGGCTTTCACTGCCTTGAGGATATCGGTGAGCACGCCGGCGGCGGTCAATTCGGGACCGGCGCCGGGGCCGGCAATGGACAGCGGCACCGGCTGGTAGCGATCGGTCCAGATGCGGATCAGGTTTTCGCCGGGCGCGAGCAGTGCGAACGGATCGGTGCTCGCCACGTGCGTGACGCCGACGCTGGCGCTGCGGCCGTCGAAGCGCGCAAGATACACGAGCCGCAGACTACGGCGATGAGCGGCCTCGGCGCGCTTGGCCCAGGCCACATCGTGGTCCGCAAGTCCCGCCAGAAATCGCTCGGCGTCGGTTTCCGCTACCAGCTCTTGCGGCAGCAGGCTTTCCACCTGCACCCGTTCCGGCTCCCAGTGGAATCCCGCTTCGCGCATCAGGATCAGCAATTTGCGGCCGCTGTCGGCGCCGACGAGATCCGCGCCGGGGTGGGGCTCGGTGAAACCACGCGCGCGGGCTTCGCGCACGGCGGTGGAGAAACGTTCGCCGTTATTCACGCGATTGAAAATGAATGACAGGGTGCCGGACAGCAGCGCTTCGATGCGTTTTACTTTGTCACCGTTGCGCACCAGATCCGCCAGCGAACCCAGCACCGGCAGCGCCGCGCCTACGGTGGTTTCGTAGCGATACGGCGTGCCGTGACGACGGGCGAGCTGTTGCAGTGCCAGGTAATTTTCCAGCGAACCGGCATTGGCAAGTTTGTTGGGCGTGACGATGCCGATGCCGTGCTCCAGCAGCTCGGGATAGTGGTCCACGAACGCGCTGCCCGCGGTGCAGTCCACAAACAGGCGCGCCGCGTTGCCGCCGGCGAGGAAGCATCGCAGGATATTTGGCCAGTCATCCGTCTGGCGCGGAAACGTTTCCCCGTTTCGGCCGTCCGGATCGCGCCACAGGAATTCGCGGCTGTTGAGCAGTCCAGCGATGACGAGATACAAACCTTGCACGCGTAACTTGGAGTCATGCGCTTGCAGTTGACGGCAGAGTGCGCTGCCGATCTGGCCGCTGTGACCGGCGATCAGCAGCAGCGCCTGTCGTACCGTGGATTCGTGTACGAATGCGCGCTGTTCAGTCAGGCTGAAGCCGCTCTGCGGGAACGTCGTGGCTAGAGCACGCATGAACGGATTTCCTTGAGCATGGGAATGGGCGCAGTGCCGGCATGGCGCGCGCGAAATTCCAGCAGCAGTTGATTGAGCCGATCGGTTTCGATCAGGAACGCATCGTGACCGTGAAGGGAATCCAGCACCGCCAGTTCGGCGTTCGGCAGCAGCGCCGCCAATTCCTGCTGCTCCGCCAGGGGATACAGCCTGTCGCTGGTGACACCCACCACCAGCGCGGGCGTGGCGATGGCGGCGAGCGTCGCGTAATAATCGCCGCGATCACGCGCGAGGTCATGCGTATCCATTGCTTCTGTCAATCGCACATAGGTCGCCGCGTCGAATCGCCGCGCCAGCTTGGCGCCCTGGTAACGCAGGTAGCTTTCCATCTGGAATTCACCCGAGGCTTTCTGCCGGCGGCCGAAGCGGCGGTTGAATTCGCGCCAATGGCGGTAGCTGCACATGGCGAACATGCGCGCAGCAGCGAGCCCCACGGCCGGTGCCTGGTCGGGACGGTAGTAACCGCCTTGCCAGTTCGCATCGGCATAGATCGCCTGGCGCTGGGCTTCGGACAAACCAATCGCCCAGGCGGATTGCCGGCCCGAGGTGGCGATGGGCGCGATGGCGGCGACGCGCTCTGGATACAACACCGCCCATTCCAGCACCTGCATGCCGCCGAGCGAACCGCCGATCACCAGCCGCAGTTGTGCGATGCCCAAAGCGTCCAGCCACTGCGCCTGCACGCGCACCATGTCGCGCACGCTGACGACCGGAAAGTGGCCGCCATAAGATTTGTCCGTCACCGGATTGATGCTGCGCGGCCCGGTGGTTCCATAGCAACTGCCCAACACATTGCTGCACAGAATGAAATCCCGTTCCGGGTCAAGCGCTTTGCCAGGACCCATGAGTCCGCGCCACCACTGATCCGCGTTCGCCGAGCCGGTGAGCGCGTGACACACCAGTACGACGTTGTCACACGCGACATTGAGCCTGCCCCAGCTGCGGTACGCCACCGTTACCTGGGGCAGGATTTCGCCCGATTCCAGCGTAAATGCCGGCAACGCCAGAAAGAGCGTATCGCCGGAGAACGAGGTATCGGAGTTCATGCCGCGGCCTTCTGCCGGATGGCATTGAACGCCTGATCGAAGTCCGCCTTGATGTCTTCGATGTGTTCTATTCCAACCGACACACGGATCAGGTCCGGCGTGACACCGGCTGTGCGCTGCTCTTGTTCGGAGAGCTGCTGATGCGTGGTGGAGGCGGGATGGATCACCAGCGTTTTAGCGTCGCCGATGTTGGCCAAGTGACTGGCGAGCTTTACGCTGTCAATGAACGCCCGGCCCGCCGCTTCGCCGCCGCGGATGCCGAAGCTCAACACCGCGCCGAAACCGTGACGCAGGTATTTTTTGGCGCGCAGATGGTGCGGATGCGATGGCAGCCCCGGATAGTTCACCCAGCTCACGCTTGGGTGTTTTTCCAGCCACTGCGCCAGCGCAAGCGAGTTGTCCACGTGGCGCTGTACTCTGAGCGACAGGGTTTCGAGTCCCTGCAGAAACAGGAAGGCGTTGAAGGGTGAGAGCGCGGGTCCGAGATCGCGCAAGCCTTCCACGCGGGCGCGGATGATGAAGGCAATATTGCCGAAGGGGCTTTTGGGGCCGAAGGTTTCCCAGAAGTCCAGGCCGTGATAGGCAGGCGAGGGCTCGGTGAACAACGGGAAATTGCCGTTGCCCCAGTTGAACTTGCCGGAATCCACGATCACGCCACCGATGGAGGTGCCGTGGCCGCCGATCCACTTGGTGGCCGAGGCCACCACGATGTCAGCGCCGTATTCAATCGGCCGGATGAGATAGCCCGCCGCGCCGAAGGTGTTGTCCACGATCAGTGGCAGGCCGTGGTCGTGGGCTACCTTCGCCAGCGCCTCGAAGTCCGGCAGGTTGAACCGCGGATTGCCAATGGTTTCGACGTAGATGGCCTTGGTTTTACCGTCAATGACGTGACGGTAATCCTCCGGGTCGTCGCTTTCGACGAATTTCACCTGGATGCCGAGCCGCGGCAGCGTCACCTTGAACTGGTTGTAGGTGCCGCCGTAGAGCGCGCTGCCGGAGACGATGTTGTCGCCGGCTTGCGCGAGCGTGGTGATCGCCAACAGTTGCGCCGCCTGGCCGCTGGCCACGGCGAGTGCCGCCACGCCGCCTTCGAGCGCCGCGATGCGCTGCTCGAACACGTCGCTGGTCGGGTTCATGATGCGCGTGTAGATGTTGCCGAACTTCTTCAGGGCGAAGAGGTCGGCGCCGTGCTGCGCATCGTCGAAGGTGTAGGACGTGGTCTGGTAAATGGGCACCGCGCGCGCGTTGGTGCCGGGCGCCGGTTGCTGGCCGGCGTGGACCTGCAAGGTCTCGTAGCGGTAAGCCGCTGGTATCGGATCGCTCATGTCACTCTCCTCAATCACGGTTGCAAACACGCACTCCGCCGAAAACGGCGCAGCGCAACCCGCAGACGGTCAAGCCGTTTGCGTTTCTGACCCGCGGGGGCCGCTGTGGAGGGATTTAAGGCTGGATTTCAGGCATTAAAAAACCCGCAGCGGCTGGCCGTGCGGGTTTGAAATCTGCCGGGTTGAAAGCCTGTCAGGGCTTCAAAACGGCGCGTGCCCGCACGGGTATGCGCATGGACATACACATACACATGCAGGCAAGGGCGAAAATCGTGAAGGACAAAATCGTTTCCATGGCGCGCGACTATCCATGATGTTCTGGTACTTGTCAACAGGCGCATGGCTCGCTACCTTTAGGACGGTCGCGGGTATTTGGGGTAAGGCTATGAACCGCTGGAAACGCACCTGCTGGTATGTGCTGCTGTTTGCCGTCCCGTACGGGCCTGTCCTGTGGGTATCTCTATATAACCGCCTGGATCCGGCGTTGTTCGGCATCCCGTTCTTTTATTGGTTCCAGTTCGTCTGGATCATCGTCACGGCCATCGTCACGGCCACCGTGTATCTCAACAAAGTTTGATCCACAACAAGAACCGGGGGCTTGAATGAACTGGACGGCGCTCACGGTATTTATCTTGCTGTTTGGCCTCGTGACGGCGCTCGGTTTCGTGGCTGCGCGCTGGCGGCGCGGCGACCTCAATCAACTGAACGAGTGGGGTCTGGCCGGCCGGCGTTTTGGCACCGTGGTCACCTGGTTCCTGCTGGGCGGCGATCTGTATACCGCCTATACCTTCGTGGCAGTGCCGGCGCTGGTGTTCGGCGCGGGCGCCATTGGTTTCTTCGCGCTGCCCTACACGCTGATGGTGTATCCGTTCGTGTATGTGGTGTTTCCGCGCCTGTGGTCCGTGTGCCGCAAGCACGGATACGTCACTGCGTCCGATTTCGTGCGCGGCCGCTACGACAGCGGCCTTTTGGCGCTGGTCGTTGCCATCACCGGCATTCTCGCCACCATGCCGTATCTCGCCTTGCAACTTGTGGGCATTCAGGTGGTGATTGCCGCCATGGGTTTCACGGGTAGTGGTATCGTCGGTGATCTGCCGCTGATCATCGCGTTTGCGATTCTCGCGGCGTTCACCTACACCAGCGGTCTCAGAGCGCCGGCGCTCATCGCCATTGTGAAGGATCTGCTAATTTATATCGTCATCATCGCGGCGGTCATCATCATTCCCATGCAACTCGGCGGTTATGGCCATATCTTTGCAAGCATTCCGAAAGACAAACTCCTGCTCAAACCGCCTTCAGGCGCCAACCTCGGCACCTATAGCGCTTACGCAACACTCGCGCTGGGCTCTGCTCTCGCCCTGTTTCTGTATCCCCATTGCATCACCGGCGTGCTAAGCGCCAACAGCCGCCGCACCATCAAGCGCAATATGTCGCTGCTGCCGGCCTATTCATTGGTGCTGGCGCTGATTGCATTCCTGGGTTACATGGCGGTCGCCGCCGGCGTGCAGCACGATCCCGCCTACGCCGGCTGGTTCAAGCAATACGGCACTACGTTTGCGGTACCAGCGCTGCTGCTGCATTCTTTCCCAGCCTGGTTCGCGGGCGTGGGCTTCGCGGCCATCGCCATCGGCGCGCTGGTGCCGGCCGCGATCATGTCCATCGCCGCGTCCAACCTGTTCACGCGCAACATCTACAAGGAATACCTCAAACCCGACGCCAGCGCCAAACAGGAAGCCAGCATGGCGAAACTGGTGTCGCTGATTGTGAAACTCGGCGCGCTGGCCTTCATCATCTTTCTGCCCGAGCAGTACGCAATTCAATTACAACTGTTGGGCGGCGTATGGATCATCCAGACGCTACCTGCTGTGGTGATTGGGCTTTATACCCGCTGGCTGCACCGCTGGGCACTGGTCATCGGCTGGGTAGTGGGGATGTTCGTTGGCACGAGCATGGTGGCGGCGCAGGACTTCAAGACTTCAATCTATCCGTTGCACCTGGGCGCACTCACCGTGCCGGGCTATGCGGCACTGTATTCGGTGATCGTGAATATCGTCGTGGCGATGGTGTTGACGGCGATCTTGCGTGTGTTCAAGACGCCAGGCGGAAACGACCAGACTTCGCCGGATGACTACGAACGTGAGGCCGCGTGAACATCCCGCGCATCATTGGTCTCACCGCGGCGGCGCTGACCACGCTGTCCCTGGTGCCGCAGGTGTGGCGCTCGCTCAAAACGCGCGACACACGCGGTATTTCACTTGGCATGTATTGGGCGTATACCGTTGGCATCGCATTGTGGCTGGCCTACGGCCTGCTGATCCACGATCTCGTGGTGATGCTCGCCAATGCCGTTACCTTGTTCCTCGCGGCGATCATTCTGATTCTCAAACTGCGATACGGTTGATTTACTCATGCGTCGGTCGTGGAAAATTTTTGCGGTATTACTGGTGGCGGCAGCGTTCTCGGGAATGCAATCCGTGCGTGCAGATGACAATGACATTTACGCGCCGGGTGCGAGTGCAGCGGTAGATCTAGGCAGCTATCACACGGACTTTGCTTACCCGGATGGCGACCACCGCGCGGATATCAGCCGCTATGGCATCAACTACATGCAACCGATGGCGCCTGATGTGGGCTTCGGTCTGCGCGGCGGTTACATGACTGCTGGCGTCAACAACAATACGCTCTACCCGCTGGGCGACGGCTACGGCCCGTTCCTGGGCCTGTTTGTGTCTTGGCAACCCATGCTTGGCAATTACTGGAGCTTCGATTCCCAGCTCGCTTACACCTGGCATGACATGAGTTACAGCGGCACGAACCAGCAAGCGGATGTCACTTGGTACACGACCTACGCCTCGGCCGGGCCTGTTTTGCAGCTGTGGCGCTGGCGGGTGTCTGCGGGTGGATATTGGCAGAACCTATCCGGCCATGAAACCGATAGCGGCACGCTGAACGGCCGGCAGGGTTTTTCCGCCGCGCGTTCCACCGGTGCCTATTTGGGTTTCGTATATTATCTGGATCAGAGCGGGTCGGTCGGCATTTACGCTTTCAGCGGCGCGCGTCAGGGGTTCATGCTGGTGTTCAAGCGGGAATTCTGAGTGCCGCACCGCGGTCAGGTGTACTAGCGTATTGAAGCAGCGATTGGTTATAGAATCTGCCAAATTCTGGGGTTGAGATCAGGCATCACGGAAACTTCCAGGGGAGTGTAGGCCATGACTCGTTATCGTGCGGTTCTCGTCCCGCTCACTCTCGTCATCATTGCATTGCTGGCGATGAGTACCTACGGGCGCTTCCATGTTGGCGGATTGCCGTTTACTCCGCGATTTGTGGACGTGCATACCGCGTCGGTTGAACCAATCAGCGGCATTCAGCTGCCGCAAGGACTGCAAGCTGGCGATCTCATTGATATTCCAGCGCTGGACCATACAACGCGTGCCGCACTGTTTGCGGGCGGTGCCCAGGACTCGAACATGTCCCATGGCGTGATCTACCCGTTCGTAATCAAGCGCGGGGCAACCTCGATAACCGTGCCAGTGACGATTGGGAATAACGTGGGCTCGCCGATGGAACGGCTGGTCATTCGCTGGGTCGGGGTCTATTTGGATGTGTTGTTGTCACTTGTAGTGGTTCTGGCTTTGTGGCTGGGCCGTAATCGAGAGGCGAGGTTTCTGGTGCTGTGGGGTCTCGCATACATCATCGCAGATGCCATGGTTGATTCGCCGCTGTCAGGAATGACATTCTATCATCTGAACAACATTGAGTATGTGCTGTATTTCGTTGGCCGGTTCGCCATGTACGGCATTGCCGAGTCTCTGGCCGGCGATGCTTTGTCGGTAAATCAGCGCATGGCTCTCAGGGCGGGTCTGGCGCTGACGTTGTTGACGGGCCTCACCGTTGTACTCGGCGGCGCCTGGCTGCTGGTCTATCGTGGCTCAGCCGCGTGGATAAATCCGGCCCTCACCTGGGTAATTGCGTCGCCGTATATCGTTTCTGCAATCGCGCTTCTGGTTGCGTACTACCGGACCAAGGGAGCACAACGAATCCGCATTCGCTGGATGCTGTGGAGCTTGGCGCCATTCTTTGTCGGAATTCTCGCGCGCGACATCAGCGTGCTCAGTTATGCAGGCACGTTCGTGGTGGCTGATATCGGTCTAAGTCTTGGCGCATCGGGGATTCTGTACGCGATTCTGCGCCATCGCATGGTGGATGTGAACGTAGTGATTGACAAGACCCTGGTGTACGGCGCCACTACCACGCTGGTGGTTGGTGTGCTGGCTGCGGTTAACAGCCTCGCGCTGCGCGCCACACTCGGCGAAGGTGCGGGCCTGTTGCTGCAAATCGTGGTGCCGCTGGCGCTTGGCATTGTGCTTAGCCGGGTGCGCGGTTACATGGACCGGATCGTCGAACGGGTGTTCTTCCGCCGGCGTTATCTGGCGCAACGGGCGCTCAGATTGTTTGCCAAGCGTTGCGGCTACATCGAAGAACTTCCGCGCCTGCTGGACGCCGCCGTGGCCGAGATTCGCCGCCACATCCGCAGTCCCGGAGTCGCGTTCTACGAGCTCGTGGCCGAGGGCTGCATACGGCTGCGCGAATCCGGTGAGATTACCTATCCGCCGAAGTTGGACAAGGACGATCCCGCGGTGGTCGCCATCCGCGCGGAACGCAAGCCGGTTGACTTGGCCGGTTCAGGCAGCCAGCTGAGTGTGGAGGGCTGGGTATTCCCCATCATTGTGCTCGGCAGGTTGCGCGGTTTGGCCGTGTGCGCCAACCGTCCCGGTGAACACTATGCCGCCGACGAGCAGCAACTACTGAACCGCGTGGTGCGCAACGTGGGCGCGGCCTGGCGCATCCTGCGGGCGCGCGATAACGAAGACTTGGTGCGCGCGTTGGCCATGGGTACGCTCGAGCCCGTCGCCGCGCGGCAGCGGGCGCAGACCCTCGAAGCGAGCTGGGCCAAAGGCTGAGTGCGCTGCGCGCTTTCTAAGGCAACCAGCGGCCCGAGCTTTGGGTTGGTATCGAATTGCGGCCATCAAATCGCATTACCTGGCTTTAGAGTACGGCGGCTTTTACAGGTAAAATGCCGTGATTCCAACACACTTCGCGCCATTTCCCATGCAATCGCTCGCAGCCAAACGTTCGGTTAACAGCCTGAAACTGGAGAAGCGCCTGCGCCGTAATGTCGGCAGGGCCATCCAGGATTTCAACATGATCGAGGCCGGCGACCGGGTGATGGTGTGTCTGTCCGGTGGCAAGGATTCCTATACGTTGCTTGATATCCTGCTGAAGCTCAGGCAAAGCGCGCCCGTGGAGTTCAAAATTCTGGCGGTGAATCTCGATCAGAAGCAGCCAGGATTTCCGCAACACATATTGCCCGAATATCTCACCAAGATCGGCGTGCCGTTCCATATCCTGGAGCAGGACACCTACAGCGTGGTGAAGCGCGTGATACCGGAAGGCAAGACCACCTGCGGTTTGTGTTCACGCCTGCGGCGCGGCGCGCTCTATACTTATGCGTCGCAGAACGGCATTACCAAGATCGCACTGGGTCACCATCGTGATGACATTATTGAAACCTTTTTCCTGAACCTGTTCTATGGCGGCAGGTTGAAAGCCATGCCACCCAAGTTGCAATCCGATGACGGCAAACACGTCGTGATACGGCCGCTGGCGTACTGCGAAGAGCGCGACGTAGCCAAGTACGCCGCGTATAAGAAATTCCCCATCATCCCTTGTGACCTGTGCGGCTCCCAGGAAAATCTGCAACGCCAGGCGCTGAAAGCCATGCTCGCAGAGTGGGAACGCAAGTTTCCGGGTCGCAACAATTCCATATTCGCCGCCTTGCAGAACGTGACGCTTTCACATCTGGCCGATCCGAAACAGTTTGATTTTGCCGCACTGGGCGCGCGGCAGGTACCA
>JBOIBD010000017.1:0-24769 GCA_050739415.1 Gammaproteobacteria bacterium
CGCGTGGCCAGATCTACATTCTTTATCACCTGACCGCGAATGAATGGAATCAATCGTTCACGCTCACCTTGCACCACCAGCACGTCATTCGAGCCGGTAGCGATCAGACTCTGTACCCGGCCGAGTGAGCGCTCATCGACGAGTCGGACTTCCAATCCCACCAGATCCGCCCAGTAATATTCTCCGGGCCCGGTCACCGCCAACTGGTCACGCCGCACAGCAATACTTGTCCCCATCAACGCGGCTGCCTGGTCACGATCCGCGATACCGTCGAACCGCACGATCACGCTTTTGCCGTGGACGCGGCTTTCGGCCACTTGCCACTCCTGCCACGCACCGTCGCGTTCCAACAGCCACGGACGGTATTCGATAATCTTTTCTCGGGGTTCGGTCCAGGACTGGAGTTTCACCCAGCCTTTCACGCCGAAAGCGCCTGCAATTCTGCCGATGACAATGCGCCGTGTTTCCGGTTCAGTCATGGCGCGGGCAGGCGCCGAAATCAGACGGCGACCTTGTGCTCCTTTATAAGGTAGCTCACGCGATCCGAGGGCTGGGCGCCCTTGGACAGCCAGTACTTCACGCGCTCCGCGTCCACGCGCAACACTTCCTCGTGGCTCACGGCCATGGGGTTGAAGAAGCCGAGGCGCTCGATGTAGCGGCCGTCGCGGGCCGAACGGCGATCGGTCACGATCACGTGGTAAAAGGGGCGCTTCTTGGCGCCGCCGCGCGTCAAACGAATGGTCACCATGGAATTCACTATCCTCTGAATGCGAACCGGCGCTGGCCGGGCATTCCGGCCGCCTGCGGGACTGCGCATTCTACGGGATTCTGGCCAAAAGTGAAGAGCACATAAGCACTTACACCTCGCCAGAACCCGAAAAACTCCCGAAGCATAGTCATCAAATAACGAGGCTGCAGTCGTTTTTTTGCGTTTTTGTCCTGTCATCTGTATACTTTATGTATCTCGTTTTGGAATACATAAATGACTACAGTCTCCATACGCCTGCCTGACGAGCTGCTGAAAGAAACAGAGAAACGTGCCAGGGAAATGCGTATCCCGCGCGCCGAATACATCCGCCGCGCCATCGAATCCCTGAACACTGCAGCCACGGCCCAGCAGCGCCGTCGCCGGATCATGGAAGCGTCGCGGCGTGTGCGCAAGGAAAGTCTGCGCATCAATGCCGAATTCGAGGCTGTCGAAGACGCCCCCGATGCGTAAGCGCGGCAGCGTCTGGCTAGCCAACCTGAACCCCGGTCGTGGCACGGAACCCGGCAAAACCCGCCCCGTCCTCATCGTGCAAAGCCAAGCCTTGCTGGACGCGAATCATCCTTCGACCCTGATTATTCCCCTGACCACCCGTCTCATGAATGACGCTGAGCCCTTGCGCCTGCGCTTGGCCGCTCAGGATGATCTCGACAAAGATTCCGATCTATTGCTGGATCAACTGCGCGCCATAGACAATAAACGGCTGGTCCAGGGGCCGTTGCTGCAATGTCTCCCGGAATTCATGGATCGGGTGGATGAAGCGTTGCTGGAAGTACTGGATATTGAGTTTAGCTAGCGCTAGCGAAAGTAGAAATTGCACGTCACCCTTTTTAGATAACGGGTTATTTTGTAAGAAATTTAGAAATTGAAGGAAAATGCGACGCCAAGAAAATTGTCAGCAAAAGGATTGCTAGCCACTTCAGAATATCAAGTAAAGTTCTTCCAACCTCCGATTGCATCGATCTCCTTATGGTAGCCATAAAACCAGGATTTAACCCGGTTGACCTGCTGAGATCATATTTATAATTTTTTGCTAAAATCCCGGCAACCGAGGAAGATGATTCCCTATTGCCTATCCATCGATTCTCTATCAGTCGAACAATTTCATCGTAATCAGTTTGTGAAATTGCTTTCTTTAAGCCATTTCGGCAAGTTTCACACAAAAAACCAAGAAATGCAGATATTCTAACGTCAGGTACATTAATATTGTAATCCCACAAACAGCCGCGGGTAGGATAATGTGACCCGATCACTGAACCATAACATAAACGTAAGGATAGACGCTGAATGCTGGTAAGAATGTACTCCAAAGCAGATGCGGGCTTGAAAAATTTTTCCCACTCTGCCGCGCTTATGATACCTATGTTATTCTCGCAGAACGAAATGTAGTTTTCTTGTAAAACAGTTTCAGTTATCACAATGACGGGGTCAAGAGGATTGGAATCATACCTATTGGCCTCTCTTTTTTTCACCCATAAATCATATTGCTCTATTGCTTTTTGAGTGTGGGTAAACCATATCGGTTCACCAAGGCTACTCTGAAAAGCAGGGGCGGCACGTAAATCCAACAGTGCTCTGTTACGTCGTATCAGCCTACTGCGTATTACTCGAGGAACGACGTGCTCATGTTTTTCTTCAATAGCGCTAAGCATTTTGTTCCACCATCCAATTAGTGATCCCTGTGCTTTCTTGCTGTATATCCAAAAATGGTGAACCTCAAATTGCAGAACGGTCTGTGATTTATTCTGAGCGAGAATCAAGAACGCTGCAGCATCAGTATCAAGAGTTGGGCAGTTGACAAAAAAGATGCGAATTCTCTTGGACATTTTTACTGTATCGCAATGTTGTGGAACAAATGCTGACCCAGATTTACGTTGCCCGAAGTCTAGGTCGCGCCGTCGGCTAAAACAAGCGAGATTCCTGTTTGAGTGTCTTACTCAGAAACCCGGCGGCAACTGCCCCTTGAAGCCTCTCAGCAGCTTCGCCATGCCTCCCTTTGCCATCTGTTTCATGACCTTGGATATCTGATCGTACTGCTTGAGCAGACGGTTCACGTCCTGCACCAGGGTACCGGAACCGGTAGCGATGCGCCGGCGGCGTGAGCCATTGAGAAGTTCCGGTCGTCGCCGCTCCCTGGGGGTCATGGAATTGATGATGCCAATCTGACGGCGCACATCGCGGTCATTGAACTGCGCCTTGGCCTGTTCCGGAATGCGACCGGCACCGGGCAGTTTGTCCAGCATGGCGCCGAGTCCGCCCATACCCTGCATCTGCTGTAGCTGGTCGCGGAAATCCTCAAGATCGAAACCTTTGCCCTTCTTGAGTTTGTCGGCCAGCTTGCCGGCTTTGTCGTGATCAACTTTCTGATGGGCTTCTTCCACCAGCGATAACACATCACCCATGCCAAGGATGCGCGAAGCCAGACGGTCGGCATGGAAGATTTCCAGCGCACCGGTTTTCTCACCCGTGCCCAGGAATTTTATGGGTGCGCCGGTGATGTGCCGCACCGACAACGCCGCACCGCCGCGCGCATCACCATCCGCCTTGGTAAGCACGACGCCGGTAAGCGGTAGCGCCTTGCCGAACGCCGCTGCCGCATTGGCGGCGTCCTGGCCGGCCATGGCATCCACCACGAACAGCGTTTCCACCGGTGCTACTGTCGCATGGATACGTTGTGCTTCCTGCATCATGGCATCGTCCACGTGCAGGCGGCCGGCGGTATCCACGATGAGCACGTCGAAGAGCTGCTTACGCGCTTGGTCCAACGCGGTTTGTGCGAGTTTTACCGGATCTTCGCCCGCTGGGGCAAAATAACCAGCATCGATTTCCGCGGCGAGTTTCTGCAACTGTTCACGCGCGGCGGGACGATAGACATCCACGCTCACCAGCGCCACCTTTTTATTCAACCGCTCGTGCAGATAGCGTGCCAGCTTCGCAGCTGTCGTGGTCTTGCCGGCGCCTTGCAGGCCAGTCAGCAGAATCACGGCCGGTGGACGCGTGCTGAGCTTGAGTTCAACCTCGCCACCCATGACTGCGACAAGCTCGTCATGTACGATCTTGATAAATGCCTGGCCAGGCGTAAGGCTCTTCAATACCTCCGCGCCCAGGGCGCGCACTCGCACCTGTTCGGTGAACGTTTTCACCACCGGCAGCGCTACGTCTGCTTCCAATAAGGCCATGCGCACGTCGCGCACTGCATCGCGAATGTTGTTTTCGGTTAGCCGGCCACTGCCGCGTAAGTTGTCCAGCGTGCGCGTCAATCGTTCACTTAGAGCTTCAAACATACGGATACCATGTGAGAGAAGACTGACATTATAGGGTGATCGCTGTGCAATCCCGCGCTTGTGTGCGTGCATGGTACCGGGCGACGGTGCCTGCTACCGGCCTTTCAGTGGCTGCGTCTTCACGGCGAGCTGCGGCCTGTGCGATGATGACACCGCGACTTTGCCTGTTTTGAGTGCTGACTATGCGTTTCACCGGCTTGGCCGTGATCGATCTGGCCCTGTATTGCCTCGCAGCGCTAGCTTTGCTGCTGGCCTTCTTGAAATGGGGTCCGGCGTTCATCCATACACGCAAGGGTTTTGCCGGCACCGCCGCTGTGGCCGCGGTGCTGCTGCACACGCTGCTGTTGTACGCGTTGATTTTCACGCCGCACAGCCTGGACATGGGATTCTTTAATTCCGCGTCGCTGGTGGGCTGGCTGATAGCGCTGATTGCACTAATCACGCTCCTCAAACCGCATTTTGAAAACCTGGGAGTGGTGTTGTTCCCGCTGGCTGGCGTCAGCATCCTGCTGGCAGAACTGTTTCCCAGCGACCGGCTGATGGTCATCGAAAGCAGTTGGCCTCTGGATGTGCATATCGTACTGTCCTTGATTTCATACAGCCTGTTTGCCGTAGCCGTACTACAGGCAATTCTCATCGCGATACAGGAATACCGCCTGCGCCAGCGTGTACCAGGCGGCATCTGGAGTTCGTTGCCACCTTTGCAAAACATGGAGCGCTTTCTATTCCAGCTCATCAGTGCCGGCTTCATCTTGCTGACGCTCGCGTTGTGTGCCGGTTTGATCTTCGTGCACAACCTTGCTGCACAACATCTAATACACAAGACCGTGCTCTCGGTGCTGGCATGGATCGTGTTTGCGATCCTGCTGTGGGGCCGCTGGCGGTACGGCTGGCGCGGGCGCACCGCGATCCGCTGGACGCTGGGCGGCTTCGTGGTGCTGGCGCTGGCCTATTTCGGCGACAAGCTGATACTCGAATTGATCCTGGGCCGGCACTGGAATCTCATGTCCTGAAGAGGTACCCCGCTTTTGCAAAACATCCCGCTCTGGTCGCTCATTGTCATCCTGATCATCCTGTTGATCCTATCCGCATTTTTTTCGGGTTCTGAGACCGGTCTCTACTCACTCAACCGCTATCGCCTGCGGCATCTGGCACGCACCGGTCACCGCGGCGCAGTACTTGCCAACCGGTTGTTGCAACGGCCTGACCGCGTCATCGGCATAGTGTTGCTGGGCAATACACTCATCAATGCTTTCGCCACCGCCATCGCCACCCTGATCGCTTTGCGCATCGGCGGCGACAGCGCCGTACTGGTGGCGACCATCCTGATCGCATTGCTGCTGCTGATTTTTTGTGAAGTTGCGCCGAAAACCCTCGCGGCACTGCGCCCGGAAGAGCTCGCTTTCCCTGCCGCGTATGTTTTCACGCCACTGCTCAAGATCTTTTACCCCATCGTGTGGACCGTGAATCTGATCGCCAATTCCATCCTGTGGGTGTTCGGAGTGCGCGGCAATGCCACCAGTACGCCTTCGATGAGTCAGGAAGAACTGCGTTCTGTGGTCATGGAAGCTGGCGCGCTGGTCCCCAAGCGTCACCAGCGCATGCTGCTTAGCATCCTGGATCTGGAGAAGATCACCGTTGAGGACATCATGGTGCCGCGCAACGAAATAAACGGCATCGATATCAGCGCCGATTGGGACGAAATCATGGCGCAGTTACGCACCAGCCAGCACACCCGGTTACCGGTGTACGAAGGCAGCATCGATGATGTGCTGGGCTTCGTGCACGCGCGTCAATTCCTGCATTTGGTGGTACATCAGGAGCCCACTCACGACATGCTGCGGGCAATCCTGCGGGACGTCTATTTCGTTCCCGAGGGTACGTCCCTGCAACGGCAACTGCTGAACTTCCAGGCGGCGAAGAAGCGTATCGGCCTGGTGGTGGATGAGTACGGCGATATCCAGGGGCTGGTGACGCTGGAAGATATCCTGGAAGAAATCGTGGGTGAGTTCACTTCGGACCCGGCGGCGCAGAATAAGGACATATATAAGGAGTCAGACGGCAGTTACCTGGTGAATGGCAGTACCAACGTGCGCGCATTGAATCGCATCATGAACTGGAAACTGCCCACAACCGGTCCCAAGACTCTGAACGGCCTGATCCTCGAATACCTGGAGAACATTCCCCAGCCGGGCACCAGCCTGAAGCTCGCCGGATACCCGCTGGAGATCGTACAGACCACGGGCAGCACCGTGAAGACCGTTCGGATTCAAGCGGAGGCAGCCAAACCCGCAAGTAATACAAGCATCCGCCCGGCCGCACAGTAACTATCAGTCTGACACACTGTTAATGTGAACTCGTCGGACCCACGTCACTTTCCGGCATGGCGGATGAGTGCTGTTCCATGATGCACCAGTGGCCGTGCTCTTTTGCGTACACGAATGTATAACGTGCCTTCACGGTTCCCGGTTTGCCTTTATCGGTCACTTGGAATGTATAAATACCCGCGCGGATGGCAATATCCGGGCTGAGCACACGGATAAAACTCTGATCAATCTGTCCCGAAGGCTTGAGCAGCAGGAAATGATCAAAATAATCGGCAATCTCCGTACGGTTGGTGCGAATCTTGTTCGACACAGTCGGAATCAACACACCACCGTTTTCGCAATATAGGGCTGCAACCTGTTCAGCTTTGCCGGTCTTGAGCGCGTTGTTCCAGATAGCGAACTGTCCGGCGATGTCAGCCTTGGTCGGCTCGACACCAGCTTTGGCAGCGCACAGCGATGGGATCAGTGCAACCGACATCATCAATAATACGGAATACATACAGGTTTTCATGGCGCCTCCAGAGTTTATGATTATCTAATGCTTGCCGATATTAATCAGCGTGCAGTATAACTGAGCGGGCATTCAACGGGTGAAGGATAATCAAGAGTGCGACCCGCGGTGCCCGGGGTAGTACTCTGCCGTCACGCAAAGGGCCTCAGGAGGGGGAATATTCACATGTCAACAAGGTGTTGCCACTATAACTTCCCCCAAGTATGGTGCCCGCCATGAGCGTTACGACCTCCTCCTGCTCCACCGCACCATCCCGCGCCTTGCGCCAGCGGGTCATCGTCGCCTCCACCATTGGCAATGCCTTCGAATGGTTTGATTTCACCGTCTTCGGATTGTTCGTTTTGGTGATCGTTCGAGAACTTTTCCCTAACGGCTCTCACACCAGTTCGTTGCTGCTAGGCACCGCCACGCTCGGCATCGCGTTCATCTTCCGCCCTATTGGCGGAATCGTATTTGGTATGTATGCCGACCGCGTCGGCCGCAAGAATGCGGTAGCGATCATGGTGCTCGTAATGGCGCTGGCGACTGCGTGCATGGGACTCATCCCAAGTTACGCTGCGATCGGACTCGCGGCGCCGGTGCTGGTGGTTGCCGCGCGCATTTTGCAGGGATTTTCCGCGGGCGGAGAATTTTCCAGCGCCACCGCGCTGCTGGTTGAATACGCCCCCGCCGGGCAGAAAGGCTACTACGGCAGCTACCAGATGTGCTCGCAGGCGCTGGCGGTAACGCTCGCGGGATTCTCGGCGTACATACTCAGCGCCATGTTGCCAGTTGCAGCGCTCCATAGTTGGGGTTGGCGCGTACCGTTCCTGTTCGGAATCCTGGTGGGGCCGGTGGGTTTCTATATCCGCAGACGATTGCAGGAATCGCCGGAATTTGCCGCCTACAAGGAATTGTGCCCCAAGCCGACCGTTGCGGATTTCAAAACCGGCTTCGTGAATGCGCGTGCCGCATTGCTGTGTGGTTTTGGCCTTACGGTATCCGCCACGGTATCGTTCTACGTTACCTTCATCTATATGCCGATCTTTGCCGTCAATACACTGCACCTCAGCCTGGCGCAGGCCGTTCTCCCAACGATGCTCTGTGGTGTGTTACTGGTTGTTCTGTGTCCTATCGCGGGCCATCTTTCCGACCACTGGGGGTGCAAACGCATACTGGTGGCAGCCATGATTCTGTACGCGCTCGTCATGCTCACGCTCACTGCCTGGGTATTGCGCGCGCCCGGGCTCAGCCGTTTCCTCTTACTGCAATCCGCGGCTACTTTATGCATTGCGTTCGTGTGGAGACCGTTTCCCGCCGCCGTGACCGAGTCCGTACCGGTTGGCGTGCGCGCCACCGGCGTAGCCGTCATCTACAACTTTGCAGTGATGCTGTTTGGCGGCCTCGCGCCGTTCTTCATCACCGCACTCATTCGCTTGACCGGTGACTTGATGGCGCCTGCGTTCTACGTGACATGCAGCGTAATCCTGTCAATGCTGTCTTATGGCATCTGGGGACGGGATACGAGTCGGCAACGCGATGCACCGCAAAGAGTTGGAAACACTTCGGCATAGCGATGTCAGTGTTTGAGTTACAGCAGTGTATTCATGGTGCTGCCGCCGGCAGCGATTGCCCCGGCAGCGGCAAGTCGGCCTGCTTGCACAAGGCGGCAAAGCGCGGATCGTGCTGGTAGGCAAGCGGCAAGGGGTCATAGAGCAGGCTGAAAAGCGCCGGATCGCGCTGCCTTACCGCACGTTGCAACCAGTCAAACATCTCGTCGGGTTGCTTGCGCAGTGCGTACAGGTCGGCGACTAAATAGGGTTGATCCTTGCCATTTTTAGCTATGTAATTGCGCAAGGCCGCATCGGCTTGCTGGTGATCTGGGCCAATTTGTTTCGCGGCAGTAATTGCCCACGGTCCATATTCCGGATCCGGTTCCAGCTTGGCGTCGCGCAGTGCTGCAGACGCATCTCCTCGCAGGATGTCGATCACAGCTAGACCCCCATACTGCTCAGGGTAGTCCGGCTGCAGAGCCAGCGCCTTGCGGATTGCCTGCTCGCTGGCATCGAGCTGACCTTGCCCCAACAGGACGCTGGCCAGACTGGCATACCAGCTGGCCTGCAGCGGATCAGTGGCAATCGCTTTGCGAAACAGCTCGGCCGACGGCTGCAGTTGGCCAACAGTCGCCAGACCGTACGCCAAGTAAACCATAGTGGTGCCATCGTTCGGCGCAAGTGCGAGCGCCCGCCGATACTCGGCAAGGGCACCCACCGGATTGTTGTCGACGTTCGACAACAAATACCCGCGAACGCTATAAGTCGCCGCCGCATCCGGTGCCAGCATCTGCTGCCTGCTCGCCGCGACACGGGCTTGCGCGTAGGCTTGCAGCTGCGCATCGCCGGTCAGTGAGATCTGTCCCTGGTTGACGAGAGCACCCGACAGTATGCCCCAGGCATAGGCGTAGTTGGCATCGAGCTTGAGCGCCCGTTTTAGCAGAAGGATGCCTTGGACAAAACCTGCTTCGGTCATCTGTCGAGTGAGCGCGCGCGCTTGCAGCATGAGCTGATAAGCCTCGACACTGCCGCCCGGCGGCTTGTCGTCGGACACGATCGACTTGCCCAGCAGTTTGACCTTGAGGGCCTCAGCGACCGCGTGGCTGATCTTCGATTGGATCGCGAACACGTCTTTCAGTTGCTCGTCGTAACTGTGCGACCACACCCCTGTACCATCTTTGGTTCGGATCAGCGCCACGGTGACGCGGATGCGGTTGCCCTGCTGGAATACCGAACCCTGAATCAGATGTGCCACGCCCAGCGCCGCGCCGATCTGCGCCGGGCTGTCCTTGGAATCACGGAA
Source organism: Gammaproteobacteria bacterium (assembly GCA_050739415.1). Taxonomy (GTDB): domain Bacteria; phylum Pseudomonadota; class Gammaproteobacteria; order Natronospirales; family REEB76; genus REEB76. The sequence goes on from JBOIBD010000017.1 coordinate 9,724, forward strand.
CTGGAAACTGGAATACTTGCCAATCACCTTCAAACCGTTGATCTGGATGAGATCGGAGATCAACTCCTCGGACAAACCGTCTGAAAAGTACCGCTGCTTTGAATCGTCGCTTTCGTTGGTAAGTGGCAGCACCGCGACGGATGCGGCCGGGATCGTAGTGGCAATCAGTGGTGCGGGAGTAGCCACGCGTGATTCAGCCACTGCCGCAGCCTTCATATAGCGTTCATTGGCTCGCCACAGATAGATGCCGGAAATCGTTACCAGTACTACGATCACTACTGTAAGTGCACTACCCAGCCGAAAGTGCAGATGCTGCCAACTCGAATACTTTGTGAGATCCGCCTTGGATGGCGGGATGAGCATCCAGCCCAGCACCAGGGCCACCGGGAACAGCAATGCCAGAGATGCAATGATGTAACGCACGTCGGTCCGCGACAGTCCGATATCCGGAAACACGGCATTCGCCACCAGGACCAGGATGTAGGCGGCCACCGCATACGCACTTGCCACCCGGAATATATGGTGGCGCTTGAGGCGGGCCATGAGGCTCAGCGGTTCATCCACCACTGCGAGTCTCCGGGTTGTCAATCGCGTATTTCTTCAACAAGGCCTGAAAGCGCGGGTCCTTGCGGATCGGGTCCCACTCGGGATTGATGCGCAGGTCTTCGACGGAGATGTCCATCCCGGCGGGCATGGCCAGCAGGCGTGCCAACACCTCGACAGCGTCACCGGCTTGGTCGGTATGCGCGTACACGCTTGCCAGATTCACCAGCGCGGCAGGTTCCCTCAACGTGCGATGCCCAATCGGCAGTAGTGCAATGGCGCGTTTCGCCTCGGTCACGGCGGCATCACCGTCCCCCAACCCGGCCAATGCCTGTGCGAGCTCCGCATGCAGGTAGGGATCATTTGGTGCGGCTTTCAGTTTCGTTTCGAGTTGATCGCGTGCGGCGGCGAACGCTGACCGTGCCTTGGTGGTATCGCTCTGGGCACGCTCGATTTGCGCCTCGTACAAGGCTCGCGGCGTATCGTCAAACATCGCTGCTGGCGCCGCCGCGACCACGGCCTCCGCCGCCGTGTAGTCGCGCGCCGCAAAATCCAGATCGAACCATGCCTCGGAAAGCGCCCAGGAAGACGCTACCGGTGTTGCGGTGGATTGCAGTGCCTTGCGCGCAGCCGCGAGGTCGCCCCAACCAAGGCGTTCCACCACAGCCAACTCGTGCACCGCGGTGACGTCATTCGGGTTGCTCGCCGTGACGTAGAGCAAGCTGTTGCGTGCTTCCGGATAACGGCGACGCAATGCCATGACCACCGCAAGCCATTTACGGGAGAAATTGTCGGTCGGGGCAGCCTCAATGGCGCGTTCGAACGCCTTGGCCGCTTCATCGAACCTGCCGGCATACAGCAACGTGAATCCGAGCCCGTCGATGTCACCGGCGCCATGCGAGGGTAACGCCACCGCTTTCCGCGCTTCGGCGATCGCGGCATCGAACTCGCCCTTGTCCACCAGCACGAACGCATACACTTTATGGGCGTCGGCATTGCCGGGGTCGAGCGCCAGTGCGTGGCGTGTGGCGGCTTCGGCTTCCCGGTTGTGTCCGAGCTTCTGATACGCAAGCGCCAGCAACGCGTAAGCGTCGGCGTAGTTCGGATCCTCCTGGATGGCTTCTTTGGCCAGTGGCACCGAACGCGCCAGCTCTGCCTCATCGCCCGTGCGATTGTAGTCGTCAAGGAAATAGACTGCCTTGAGAAAGGCCTGCAGCGCGGCTGGATTGTGGGTGGCTATCTTGTCCACCGCAGCCGTATCGGCCGGCGTCAGTTTGGCATTCAAGGCGTTCGCAATCTGGGTGGCGACATCGCCTTCCACGCCGAAGATGTTATCCAGCGTGCGCTGGTAACTCTGCGCCCAGATGTGGCTGTCGGTATTGGCGTCGATCAACTGCACGTTGATCAGCACCTGATTGCCGGCCTTCTGCACACTGCCTTCGAGGATCGTCGCCACGCCGAGTTGCTGCGCAATGGATTTCAGATTGCCCGGATGGCTGCCGTAGCTTTCGGTCGAGGTGCGCGAGATCACCTTCAAGTCGCCGATGTCGGCCAGCTTTGTGAGTATTAGGTCCTGCATGCCGTCGGCGAAGTAGGCGTTGTTCTTGTCTGCCGACAGGTTTTCGAAGGGCAGCACAGCGATGGACTTGGCGGGAATGGCCGTGGTTGCAGTCGGTGCCGTCATGGTTGAGGGTGCATTGGTGGTCGCAACCGCCTCAGCTTTCATATACCGCACATTAGCGCGCCACAGGTAGATGCCTGAGAGCGTCACCAGCACCACGATCACTACAGTCAGCACGCTGCCTACCCGAAAGCGCAGCTGCTTCCAATGGGAGAACTTGTCTGGATTTTCGTTCGAGGGCGGGATGAACATCCAGCCCAGCACCAGGGCCACTGGAAACAGCAACGCCAGAGCCGCGATGATGTAACGCACATCAGCGCGCGACAGACCAATGTCTGGGAACACCGCATTCGCTACCAGGATCAGGATGTAGGCAGCCACCGCATAGGCACTCGCCACCCGGAATATATGGTGACGCTTCAAGCGTGCCATGAAACTTAAGGATTCCTCACCCATTCTGCCTCCAGCCTTTTATGTGGCCTTACTATAACTTGGAACAGGTTTTAACCCAGATTTTCAGCCGATTTGACCCTCTGCAATATTCCTTACCCCAGCATAATCACAATTAAGAGAGCATAAATACACGGCATCGGTATGTAACCCCCTGAATTGCAAGCCATAGGAGGTTCCGGTATAGTGCGCGCCCTCCCGCTGAATTGCGGGATCCTTGCTCCACCGCTAGACGGGGAGCCGGTCAGTCCACAAGGAGCCTAGCTTGAGACACTATGAAATCGTGTTTCTGGTCCACCCTGACCAGAGCGAACAAGTCCCCGCGATGCTCGAGCGTTACCGCACGATGATCGAGTCCGAGGGTGGCAAGATCCACCGCGTCGAGGACTGGGGCCGTCGCCAGCTCGCCTATCCGATCTCCAAAATCCACAAAGCCCATTACGCACTCATGAACATCGAGTGCGGCCAGGCCACACTCGATGAACTTGTGTCCATGTTCCGTTTCAACGATGCCGTGCTGCGCCACCTGGTAGTGCGCCGCGAGGCAGCCGTCACCGAACCGTCGCCACTCATCAAGCCGAAGGAAGACAAGGAAGAGCGCATCGAACGGTTTGACGCTGACGATGACGACGGCGGCCGCGATGACGATGAATCTCCGCTTCCGCAGTCTGCAAGCTCCGGGCAGGCGTAAACGTCCAAACCGAATACTGAGGATCAATAACATGTCACAGTTTTTTCGCAAGCGTAAGTTCTGCCGTTTCACGGCAGAGGACGTCGAGGAAATTGATTACAAGGACATCGCGACTTTGAAAGCGTATGTGAGTGAGACTGGCAAGATCGTGCCAAGCCGCATTACCGGCACACGCGCGTTCTATCAACGTCAGTTATCGCTGGCGGTAAAGCGCGCGCGCTTCCTGGCGCTGCTGCCCTACACCGACCAGCACTGAGACCGGAGACAGCCATGGAAGTAATCCTTTTACAGAAAGTCGAGAACCTGGGCAACCTGGGTGACAAAGTAAAAGTGCGTCCCGGTTATGGCCGCAATTTCCTGATCCCGCAGGGTAAGGCCAAGGCAGCCACGGCGCAAAATATCGCCGAATTCGAAAAGCGCCGTGCGGAATTGGAGAAACATGCTGCCGATAGCTTGATCTCCTCGCAGGCGCGCAAGCGTGAGCTCGAAGGCAAAGTCATCAGCATCAACGCCAAGGCCGGCAACGAAGGCAAGCTCTTCGGTTCGGTGGGCACAGTTGATATTTCCGAAGCCCTGACCGCCAGTGGCCTGAATGTGGAACGCAAGGAAGTGCGCATGCCGAAAGGGCCGATCCGCGTGGCCGGCGAGCATAAAGTGGAAATCCATCTGCATACAGACGTGAATGTCGAGATCACGGTCAATGTGGTGGCCGAAGAATAGAACCTGCCGCAAAACGAATAACTCGCGACGATTTCGATAGGTTCCAGTTTGCTCAAAATATAAGCAGTCTGCGCGTAGCGGCTCCGGCCGCTACCTGCATTTTCAGCAACTGCGCGGCATTCTCCGCGTCAAGTTGCAGACCGCGACTTCACTCCATTAGAGTCTGGTCACCCACATACATCTAACCGATTCAATCAGCATGCCGGGAGCCGTAAAGAGTCTCGATAGCCACGCCAATGCGGCGCTGGAAGCCATACGTACACCACCACATTCGGTGGAAGCTGAGCAGGCAGTGCTTGGCGGGCTGATGCTGGATAACCGCACCTGGGAGCAGATCGCAGACCGCGTGCAGGAAGACGACTTCTACCGTCAGGACCATCGCCTTATTTTTCGTGCTATCGTCGAACTGAGCAACAGCAATTCACCTTTCGATGCCGTAACCCTATCAGAATGGCTGCAAAACCGCAGCCAGTTAGACCAAGCTGGCGGCCTCGCCTATCTCGCCACACTCGCACGGGACACGCCCACCGCCGCAAACGTGCGTGCCTATGCCGATATCGTGCACGAACGTTCAGTATTGCGGCAACTGATCCGTGTTGGCGGTGAACTGGCCGAGGCCGCATATCGGCCTGAAGGCCGCGGCACCCAGGAACTGATTGATTTCGCCGAACACCAGGTGTTTGATATCGCCGAACGCGGCGGTCGCCTCAAGAAAAGTTTCAGGCAAATAAGCGAGCTGCTATCGCAAGCCGTAGATCGCCTCGATGCGCTGATGCACGCGAACAGTCCGGTGACGGGTCTCGCCACAGGCTTGGACAAGTTCGACGAGCTGACAGCAGGTCTGCAGCGTGGTGACCTGATCATCGTGGCGGGCCGTCCCTCCATGGGCAAATCTGCCTTGGCGACCAATATCGCCGAATACTGCACCTGCCGTCCCGATGGCCCGGTGCCGACGGCAATCTTCAGTATGGAAATGTCCGGTGAATCACTCGCCATGCGCCTGATCTCCTCGCTGGGTCGCATCGATCAACAGAAGCTGCGCACCGGGCAACTGAACAAGGAAGACTGGCAGAGGGTCAGCTCGGCGATTGCCATCATGTCGAAAGCGCCACTTTTCATAGACGATGCTGGCGCGCTCACGCCTACAGACCTGCGCGCCCGCGCGCGCCGCTTGAAACGCGAGCATAAGATCGGCTTGATGGTGGTGGATTACCTGCAGCTCATGCATGTGCCCGGTACGCGTGAGAACCGCGCCACCGAGATTTCGGAGATCTGCCGCAGTCTGAAATCCCTAGCCCGGGAACTGGATATTCCCATCATCGCCTTGTCGCAGCTCAACCGCAGTCTGGAACAACGACCCGACAAACGGCCCATCATGTCGGACTTGCGTGAATCCGGCTCCATCGAGCAGGACGCGGACCTTATAGTGTTCATTTACCGTGATGAAGTTTACGACAAGGACAGCCCGAATAAAGGCGTGGCGGAGCTTATCATCGGCAAGCAGCGCAACGGCCCAATTGACACAGTGAAAGCCACGTTTCTCGGCGCCTACACGCGCTTTGAGAACTACATCCCCGAGGACGCGGGGAATTATTCATGAGCCGCGCCACCGGCGCCGTCATCAATCTTTCTGCGCTGCGCCATAACCTGCAACGGGCACGCATACTCGCGCCACAATCGCGCATCATGGCCATGGTCAAGGCCAATGCCTACGGACACGGCATCGCCGCGGCGGCTCGCGCGCTGTCGCAAGCCGACGCCTTCGGCGTAGCCTCGCTCGACGAAGCTCTCGAAATACGTCATGCGGGACTAGCCCATCCCATCGTACTGCTGGAAGGCGTGTTTGCCGCCGCTGAACTTGAAGATGCAGCTCGAAACGGTTGTGAAATCGTCGTTCACGATGCGCATCAATTAGCCTTGCTGGAAGCCTCGCATCTTCAAAAAGCATTGGGTGTCTGGCTCAAGATAGATAGCGGTATGCACCGGCTGGGTTTTCCCGCCAACGAAACACATGCCGTATGGGAACGGCTGAGTGCTTCGCGCGCGGTGCGCGGGCCGGTGCGGCTCATGACCCATCTCGCGCGCGCTGATGAACCCGCTAATTCCCACACCCGCGCACAACTTGAAGTGTTTTCCACGGCGACCGCTAGCATCCAAGCGGAACGCAGCATCGCAAATTCAGCCGGCATTCTCGCGTGGCCCGGGAGTCACGCTGATTGGGTGCGGCCCGGTATTTTGCTGTATGGCGTCTCACCTTTCGCTAACCGCCGCGGCTCTGAGGAAGGCTTGATTCCCGCCATGACCATGTGCACCACGCTCATTGCCGTGAAACAAGTGCGCACGGGTGAAGCGGTAGGTTACGGTGGTGCATGGGTGGCGCCGAAAAACACGCGCATCGGTATCGCTGCCATCGGCTACGGCGACGGTTATCCGCGGCACGCACCCAACGGCACACCGGTGCTGGTGAACGGCGTGCGCGTGCCATTGGTTGGCCGTGTAGCCATGGACATGATCGCGGTGAATCTGAATGACTTGCCCAATGCCGCAGTGGGTGATCCGGTGGTGTTATGGGGACCAGAACTGGCGGTCGAAAAAATTGCGCACGTTGCCGGCACGATTCCCTACGAACTGCTGTGCGGCGTCACGCAGCGGGTGAAATTCAGCGTAATAGACGAAAACGCTGAGTGTGCGGCAGCGCCCGCCACGATGAGCAAATAAGATTTCAAAAAGTCGCGGCTGGTTGCTCTTGGCCTCCCTACTTCCGTATATATCAAAGCCGCTCCTACAATTCTTGAACTATAGGCAGTCTCGCGTTGCTCGATGGCACGAGATTATTTTAGGTAATTAGGGCGTTTCGTAACCACAGGCATAGGATAAGTGCTTATGGTTACAGGGAAATCCAGTCATTTTGCCTGTGCGGCCAACTTTTTGAGGGGTCGCAAGTGCATTTTCTGCGGTTCGTTTCAGGTGCTGCATACGGCGCGCGGTTACGTAAAATGTCGGCACTGTGGCAAGAGCAAGAGCCTCACGAAGCTCCGGCGCGAGGTGGAAATCCTCAAGGGCTTCTACCAGCTCCAGCCGGCCTACCGCCTGGCGCAGGATCTTAACGTCGATATCAAGGTCATTACCCGTGTCTATCAACGTCTGCGTGAAGCGCTGTTCCATATCACCGAACTTGAGGGCGGCAAACTCAAGGGCGAGATCGAACTGGACGAAGCGTACTTCGGTGGGCGCAGAAAGGGCAAACGCGGACGGGGCGCCGCCGGCAAAAGTATCGTGTTTGGCCTGCTGGAAAGGGACGGACGCGTGTATACCCGGGTGGTCACCCATCTCACCGCCGAGGAGCTGATGCGCCATATCCAGGCCCACACCCGCAAGGGTTCGGTCTACTACACCGATGCCTTCCGTGGTTACCAATCCCTCAAGCGCTACGGCAAGCATCACGTGGTCAGTCACCGGCATAGCTTCGTCAGCCGCCGCACCCGTAACCACATCAACGGCATCGAGGGCTTCTGGAGCTATGCCAAGCATGTGCTCTACAACTACCGTGGTGTTTCGCGCTACCATTTCCCCATGTACCTCAAAGAGATCGAGTATCGTTTCAACCACCGCCGTGAGAATCTGTTCAAGCGGTTTTTGAAGCTCTATTTTGGTTACGTTTCGCCCTAATTACCTTATTTTATGTTACCTCTGATTAACTCTTGGCAGCACTCCCTTATGATAGCTCTCAACCTAAAGGAATAGCGGGTGGTTTTACGCGGTGTAGCGCTGCCCATTCCGCATTTTCCCAAATAGCTTCCTTGCCAAGTTCCAGCAGTACCTGTTGTATTCGCGGAAATATCGCCGATGATTTGGATCTTCCAAAGTTCACTATCTGCTCATGTGCATGCGCAAACAGTACCGCGTTGCGCATATATTCCTTGACGTGCTTCTCCCAGCCCTGCTTTTCAGCGTAAGCAATCCATAACACGGCCACGGGTGGACCAGAGGCCATGAGCAAAATCAGTACGTTACGCAGCAGCGAAGGTTGCGTCACTATGACTCCATAAATCGCCACGCATACCGAAAACACCAGCGTAAGCGCGTACAGCAACCCGGCGAACCGGCGGTATAGCTTCACACGCTTGCCTTGACGGATGGACTGCCGCTTATAATATTTTAGCTGGCGATCCACCCAGAATTGATCGGCAATACGAAGCCCATGCTCTTGCGCGAACACGGCGTCTGGCGGTGGCAGCGTCAGCAAACCCAATATCGCACTCGGCACCCATCCAATCGCTGCAGTATGACGGCCAAGATATTGATCAGTGATGCTCTCCTGGATTCCGGCCAAACGCCAGTAAACCACCACCCGAAGCCCCTCGGCGAGAATTCGTGCATCAATGAAGCGGTCATTTAGCCGGCGTCTATTCAAAACTGAATAGGCAATAGTCATGGCGATAAAGGCCGCTGGGTAAACCAGTAACAGTGGGCTGTGGGCCCAAATGTGAGCATAACTTTGAAAGCCAAGAATCATCACGCCGGCCATTATGAAAATCCATTTCCATAACTTGTATGTTGTCTTCTGATATTTTCCGGAGATCAGATCTGCAGCACTGAATGAACGGATAATATGTTCATATGGATCAATCATCTTGACGTTTACGCCGGTTGGTAACAGTGTATCCAGGCTTTCCTGAATATGCTGTGATGGGAGTGATGCCGCTTCGGTATTGAATACTTCGATTGACCGCAGGTGTTCAAACTGCAATTTTGGCCAGTCTCCGCTGACCACGGTAAATGGTAGATCTCGATTACGTTTGTCACTAAAACGCCAGAAGGCCGTGTGGTATTGCGATACCGCGTCAGCGTCTTTCACAGACGGGCTGTTTAATCGCGGTATCCGCAGGTGCCATACGGCTTTCCCAGAACCAAGGCCGTGCGCAAAGAGTGACGATGATGTGTATGCTGACCCGGATAATGCATGTCCCACAATTTGCGCTGTCCCACCTCTATCCGTACTCGCTACGCCATCCCAAAGAGCCACGATCAGCTGTGCGTGCTTGACGATGTGCAAGCCTACCTTCTCGTAACACTCATCCCGGCGAGTGCCGGAGAGATCGGTACCGGCATTGGTTGTTTCGATAGGCTGTGGCAGCGTATATACGATGGATGCCCGGGCTTTCAAAGCATCAAACTCAGAAAGAGTGCCTAAGAAATCCTTGCGGTACTCTGCTTCAGGCATGGGCAAGGGAACGACGAGTTCTGCACCGTGTTGCATGGCAACTTTTGCAACCAGGCGATCTGCGCCTTCAGCCAGCGGCGAGAGCAGCCGCAGGGGTGTATGCGGATACTGTCTACGCAGACATACAAACAATGCATTCAGTGATTCCTGAATACGCGTGATGTCTTTCGGTACCAGATCGCGGTGTCCAGTAACCCCTATGACAAGCGGCAGAGGGCCAGTTGTGATTTTGTCAGACCCCGGCGTTTCAACCAAACGCGTCTCCCGATATAACGGCCGTACAATATTATGGTTTCATTTCAAGCTTGTAGGGTAATCCGAAGATTATGCCTTCTTTATCGCTGGCGCTTCCGAGGTATTCGCTGCCGCGAGCCGTGCTTCGGCGGCGGCGACCATGGCCTGGTAGCGCGGGTCGTCGTGCAGGGTATCGAAATCCGGATCGGCTTTCAAATAACGCAACAGAGGATCGGTGATCGCATCGAAGAGAGATTTCAGCATATCCAGCGTGGCGTCCTTGTCATGCAGATACACGTTCAAGTTGCATGCAAAGTTGTAGCGCATGTCCCAGTTATCTGGATCAATCAGCAGAGCATGTTTCATGCGTGATTTGGCGCGCTCGCCCTCGCCCAGCGCCCCGAGTGCACTCGCACTATAGGCGACCACCCCGGAATTGTACTGATCGCGGGCCAGAACCGGATCGGCACGCTTGAGTACAACTTCGGCCGCGCGTCGCATGTTGGCCGCATCGCCGAGCACACGGTAGGTGCTAACCAGCATCATCGCCGAATTGACGTCCGAGTCCATCAAGCTCACCGCCTTTTCGAAAAATCGTGCGGCATCTTCAAACCGATGCAGTTGATAATTCAGGCGTCCTGCGGTGCGGTTGACCTCGTAGGATTCAGAGTTGAGTTTCAGCGCCGTCTCGACCCCGACTACAGCTTCATCCATGGCGCCTTTCATCTGCAGGATGTAGGACTTGACCGCGTGCGCCTCGGCAAGATTGGGATCCAGCTCAAGCGCCGTCTCCGCCGCGGCCATGCCGTCGTCTGATTCCAATCCCAGCTCGTGCAAGCCTCGGTAACCAGCGGCCAACAATACCCACGCCTGCGCGTACATCGGATCGATTTCGGTGGCACGCGCGCACATGCGCACGATGGTTTGGAATGCGTGTTTATCCTCCCGATTGGTTGCATAGATTTGTCGCGACATCAGATAGAGATCGTGCGCCTCGACGCTGTCTGTACCGCGCCGTTCAATAGCTTTCTTTTCCTCCGGCAGCAGCTGCAGCTTCAGCGCCTTGACGATGGCGTGGGAAATCTCATCTTGCAGGGCGAAGATGTCACTCGAGTCGCGATCGTAGCGCTCCGCCCAAACGTGGTTGTCGGTAACGCCGTTGATCAACTGCGCGTTGATGCGTATGCGTCCGCCGGCTTTGCGCACGCTGCCCTCGAGCACGTGCGTGACCTTGAGTTCGCGTACGACCTTGGGGATATCGGCATGCTGCCCCTTGTACCGGAAGGCGGTGTTGCTCGACGTCACAGCCAGCGCCGAGACTTTGCTCAGATCGGTGATGATGTCCTCGGTAATGCCATCGCTGAAGTATTCCTGCTCGGGATCGCCGCTCATGTTGGCGAACGGCAATACGCAAATCGAGAAGCGCGGCGAAGGTTTGTCGGAAGACGACGCAGCCGAAGCACTCGCCGCCTTCGCGGATTGCGCCGCCTGCGTGCGCGCAATCATAGCGGTCAATGCGCGCAGAAACTCCTGCGCGCATGGTGTGGATGCGTCTTCGTGCCAGTCGTCGAGATCGGTGGTGTGGATCGCGCGCACGTCCATCGGCAGGCGTGCCTGCTCGAAGCGCACCGGCACCAGGATATTGCGCTCGGCTGCTTCGCGCGCCTCGCCACGCACCCAGCGCGAGGCTACGGAAGTTGGAGTCCAGACTACGAGTACGGCGCGCGCCGCGTCGATCTCGGCATCGATCTGGTCGTCGAACTCCTGACCCGGGGTGATCTCGGGATCCCACCACACCGACCAGCCCTTGGCCTCGATCGCGGCCACCAGCGGCGCGACCCGCTCCTTGTCGCTGCGGGCGTAGGAAATGAAAACGTCAGCCATGCAACTCAGACCTCAAAAACGGGGTGGCTACCGCAATCCTTGGTTTCAAGCATAACCCGGCAACGCGCCGGAGAGTAGGTACCAATCCCGTGTGATCTCGGGTTTGGAGGTGTCAGCCCGGCCGGGATGCAAAAGATCGACGTGATCAAATCGCTTTGGCCGCCTGCTTGCCCGCCTCTGCCGCGAGCCGCGCTTCGGCAGCAGCGACCATGGCCTGGTAGCGCGGATCGTCGTGCAGCAGTTCGAGGTCCGGATCGGCTTTGATGTAAGGCAGAAAAGCTTCGTTGACCGTTTCGAATATCTTGATGAGCATGCCCAGCGCGGCTTGCTTGTCCTTCAGGTACACGCTGAGCGCGCACGCGAAGTTGTAGCGCATGTTGAAGTTGTCGGCATCGATCAACAAGGCGCGTTCCATGCGTGCCTTGGCGCGCTCGCCTTCGCCCAGTGCAGCCAGCGCGTAGGCACTATAGGCCGTGACACCAGAGTTGTGTTGGTCATGAACAAGGACGGCTTCGGCCCGCTTGAGAGCTAACTCGGCAGCGCGGCGCGCACCCGCGGCATTCCCTACCGCCGTGTAGCAACTGATCAACATCATCGCCGAATTGACGTCGGCTTCCATTAATCTGACCGCATTTTCATAGAAACGAATGGCATCCTCGTGCCGATGGAGCTGATAGTTCAGGCGCCCAGCTGAGCGGTTGGTTTCGTAAGATTCCGGATCGAGCTCGAGTGCGATGGCGACCTCAGCAGCCGCTGCATCGGCGTCGCCGTCCTGCAACAAGAGCTGCGCCTTGACGGCGTGGGCCTCGCCAAGCTTGGGGGCGAGAGTTAATGCGTGCTCCACGGCCGCCATGCCGTCTTCGGACCCGATCGCGCGTACATCGCGCAATTTCTTGTAGCCGACGGCTATCAGCGCCCAGGCTTGCGCATAATTCGGATCGATTTCCGTGGCACGGGCACACAGTCGGATGATCGCGTCCGCTGAACGGGCGTCGCTTTCCTGACCGGTGATATAAGTTTGCCGCGCCATCAGATACAGATTATGGGCTTCGGCGCTGTCGGTACCGCGACGCACGATGGCTTTCTTCTCCTCGGGCAACAGCCGCAGCCTCAGCGCCTTGACGATCGCCTCGGAGATTTCGTCCTGCAGCGCAAAGATGTCGCTGGAATCGCGGTCGTAACGCTCGGCCCAGACGTGGTTGTTGGTTTCGGCGTCCACCAACTGGGCGCTGATGCGTACCCGGCCGCCGGCCTTGCGCACGCTGCCCTCGAGCACGTGGCTGACCTTGAGTTCACGTGCGACCTTCGGGACATCCACGTGCTTGCCCTTGTACATGAAGGCGCTGTTGCGCGAGACGATCCCTAGCGCTGAGACCTTGCTCAAGTCGGTGATGATGTCCTCGGTGATGCCATCGCTGAAGTATTCCTGCTCCGGATCGCCACTCATGTTGGCAAACGGCAGCACGCAAATCGTGAAACTCGGTGAAGGTTTGTTCGTGGACAACGTCGCTGCAACACTCGCCGCCTTCGCGGATTGCGCCGCTTGTGCGCGCGCGATCATCGCGCCCAGCGCACGCAGGAACTCCTGCGCCTGCGGACTTGCCGGATCCTCGCGCCAGCCATCGAGATCGGTGGTGTGAATGGCGCGCACGTCCACTGGCAGGCGCGCCTGTTCGAAGCGCACCGGCACCAGGATGTTGCGCTCGGCCGCGTCACGCGCCTCGCCACGCACCCAGCGGGAGGCTACCGAGGCCGGAGTCCAGACCACCAGTACTGCCCCGGCTGCTTCGAGTTCCGAATCGATCTGGTCGTCGAACTCCTGACCTGGGCTGATCTCGGGATCCCACCATACCGACCAGCCCTTGGCCTCGATCGCGGCTACCAGCGGCGCGACCCGTGCCTTGTCGCTGCGGGCATAGGAAACGAATACGTCAGCCATGACTGTGCAACCTCCAGCAATCGTGCATCCCCTGCTTCTGCCGCCTCGGCAGCCACGCAGCAGCGGACAGAAAACAGGATGGGTTGCCCGATTTCATGCCTTCGACTTCGCCAGTGGCATCGCTGTCTTTGCCGCCGCGAGACGCGCTTCGGTGGTGGCGATCATCGCCTGGTAGCGGGGGTCATTATGCAGGAATTCGATGTCCGGATCGGCCTTGAGGTACGGCAGGAAGGCCTCCGTGATCCTCTCAAACACCTCGACCAGCATCTCGAGCGCCCCATCCTTGTCCTTCAGTACTGAACTCAAGGCGCAGGCGAAGTTGTAGCGCATGGTGAAGTTGTCGGGATCGATCACCAGCGCGCGGTTCATGCGCGCCTTGGCACGGTCACTCTCGCCAAGTGTCGCGAATGCATAGGCGCTGTAGGCGATGATCCCTGCATTATTCGCATCACGCGCGAGGACAGCCTCAAAGCGCTTGATCGCCCGTTGCGCGGCACCAACAGCATCGGCGTGCAAGCCTGCGGCCCTGTAACAGGCAATCAACACGAACGCAGAATTGAGATCCGTATCCATGAGGGTCACCGCCTTTTCGTAAAAGCGGATCGCCTCGTCGTAGCGATGCAATTGGTAATTCAGGCGACCGGCCTCGTGATTGACTTCGTACGAATCCGGATCTTGTTCAAGCGCGATCGTAACTTCTTTTGCCGCACCCTCCGCATCTCCGGCCGACAGCAACATATGCGACTTTGCTGCGTGCGCTTCGGCCAGGTTGGGATCCAGAGCCAGTGCCCGTTCCGCGGCAGCGATGCCGTCGTCGGGCCGGCCAACGTGGACTTCACGCGAGTAACAGTACGCGATGGCCATCAGGGCCCACGCCTGTGCGTAGCGCGGATCGATTTCCGTTGCGCGGGCACACAAGCGGATGATCGATTCCGCAGAACGCTCATCGTTCCCTTGACCAGTCACATAGACTTGCCGCGCCATCAGGTAGAGGTCGTGGGCCTCGACGCTATCGGTACCGCGCCGCACGATGGCCTTCTTTTCCTCGGGAAGCAGTCTTAGCCTTAACGCCTTGACGATCGCCTCGGAGATTTCGTCCTGCAGCGCAAAGATGTCGCTGGAATCGCGGTCGTAGCGCTCGGCCCAGACGTGGCCATTATTTTCGGCATCGACCAATTGCGCGCTGATCCGCACCCGGCCGCCGGCTTTGCGCACGCTGCCTTCCAACACGTGGCTGACCTTGAGCTCGCGCGCGACCTTGGGGACATCCACGTTCTTGCCCTTGTACATGAAGGCGCTGTTGCGCGAGATGATCCGTAGTGCCGACACCTTGCTGAGATCGGTGATGATGTCCTCGGTGATGCCGTCGCTGAAATACTCCTGCTCCGGATCGCCGCTCATGTTGGCAAACGGCAATACGCAGATCGAGTAGCGGGGAGAATCCTTGTCGGAAGGTGTCGCGGCACTTACCGCTTTGGCGGATTGCGCCGCCTGCGTACGCGCAATCATGGCCGCCAGCGCGCGCAGGAACTCCTGCGCCTCCGGACTTGCCGGATCCTCGCCCCAGCCGTCGAGATCGGTGGTATGGATGGCGCGCACGTCCATTGGCAGACGCGCCTGCTCGAAGCGCACCGGCACCAGGATGTTGCGTTCGGCCGCCTCGCGCGCCTCGCCACGCACCCAGCGCGAGGTCACCGAGGTCGGCGTCCAGACCACCAGCACGGCCCGCGCTGCATTGAT